>CAMVOG010000174.1 GCA_947169005.1 uncultured Clostridia bacterium
AAGGCAAAAATACCGTCATGGTGTCCAGCGGAGATTCCGGCGTTTACGGCATGGCAAGCGCCTCCCTGTTCAGTATATGTACAGTATAGCGTACACATTCTTCTCTGTCAAGCCCGCCCAAAGGGCGTGGTGCTGAAACACTCTTGCGCGAAGCGCAAATATCGCTCGCCGCAAGGCGAATATCGCTTGCGCGAAGCGCATATATCGCTTGCCCGTCAGGGCATATATCGCTTGCGCGTAAGCGCAAAAAAGCAAAATGGGAGCCAAGTTTGCCTGCGGCAAAGGCGATATTGCGGCATACGCCGCAGCGATATAGCTGTATGCACAGCAGCGATATAGCTGTATGCACAGCAGCGATATAGCGCCGCTTCGCGTCGCAGCGATATTGCCGCCTCCGGCGGCAGAGATATTGCGGCTTACGCCGCAAAAAGGAGGGTTCCCCATGCTGAAAGCCCTGAACCAAGAGCTGTTCCGCCTCAGCCGCAGTCTGCCTCTGCTGCTGGCCGCCCTGCTCTACGACCGGAAGTACCGGCCCGCCGCGATTTAAAAACCAAAAACAGGAAAAAACCTTGCAATTCCTCTTGCAAAAGGGGCAAGGCTGTGATATAATGCGCATCGTAAGTTAGTAGGGTAAGCTATGGAGTGGGCCGCAGGGCCCACTCCTTTTGATTGCCCCAAGGGAACGGAGGGTGATGATGAGCAGGATCACAGAGCTGGTCTGGCAGCTGGCGGAGCCAGTGGCGGCGCGCCACGGCTGCGAGATTTGGGACGTGGAATTCGTCAAGGAGGCGGGCGAGCGCTTCCTCCGGGTGTATATCGACCGGGAGGACGGCGTGGATATCGACCTCTGCGAGGCCGTCAGCCGGGAGCTGGACCCCCTTTTGGACGAGGCGGACCCCATCCAGGAGGCCTATACCTTTGAGGTATCCTCCGCCGGGGCGGAGCGGGAGCTGAAGCGCCCCGGGGACTTTGAGCGCTTCATGGGCAGCACCGTGGCCGTGAAGCTCTACAGCGCCAGGGGCGGCCGGAAGGAGCACGTGGGCACGCTCACGGGCTGGTCGCCGGAGGCGGTGGAGCTTGAGGAAAACGGAAAGACAGAAAAGTTTGCGGCGTCTGAGGTGGCTCAGGTGCGGCTTCGCATTTTGTTTTAAGGAGAGGCAGACATGAACAGCGAATTTTTCCTTGCCCTGGATGAGATCGAAAGAGACAAGGGCATCCCCAAGGATTATATGCTTGAGCGGATCAACCAGGCCCTGCTGGCCGCCGTGCGGAAGGACGATCCCTCCGTGGCGGACGGCGTGGTTGTCGAGGTTGACCAGGAGAAGAAGACCATCGGCATCTATATCGAAAAGACCGTGGTGGCCGAGCCCGAGAACAACCTGGAGGTCAGCCTGGAGCAGGCCCGCCTGGTGCGCCCCGGCGCCGAGCTGGGGGACGTGATCCGCTACGAGGTGGAGACCAAGAAGTTCGGGCGCATCGCGGCCCAGGCGGCCAAGCAGGTCATCATCCAGGGCATCCGCGAGGCGGAGCGCGGCATGATCTACGAGCAGTTCACCTCCCGGGAGCATGAGGTGCTCACCGGCGTGGTGCATCGCATCGACCCCAAGACCGGCAACGTCTATATGAAGATCGCCAGCAACGGGGACATGACCGAGGCCGTCATGCTGGCGGGCGAGCGGGTGAAGACCGAGGCTCTCAGCGAGGGGGACCGCATGAAGGTCTACGTGGTGGAGGTCCGCCGCAGCACCAAGGGCCCCCAGATCATCGTTTCCCGCACCCATCGGGAGCTGGTCAAGCGCCTCTTCGAGCTGGAGGTCCCCGAGATCTATGACGGGACCGTGGAGATCAAGAGCATCGCCCGCGAGCCGGGCAGCCGCAGCAAGATCGCCGTCTGGTCCAACGACCCGCAGGTGGACGCCATCGGCGCCTGCGTGGGCCCCAAGGGCTCCCGCGTGGACAGCGTGGTGAACGAGCTCCGGGGCGAGAAGATCGACATCGTCAGCTACAGCGACGATATTGAGAAGTTCGTGGCCGCGGCCCTGGCCCCGGCGGAGGTCTATTCCGTGACCCTGCTGGAGGATGGGCGGAGCTGCCGCGTCATCGTGCCGGACGATCAGCTTTCCCTGGCCATCGGCAAGGAGGGCAAGAACGCCCGCCTGGCCGCCCGGCTGACGAATTGCAAGATCGATATCAAGCCCGCCTCCCAGGTGATCCAGAACGGCTCCATCAAGATTGACATGGAGGCCCTGGGCCTCGGCGAGGAGCCGGAGGCCGCCGCGGAGACGGAGGAATAAGACTCCCCGACAGGGGAACACGGAAAGGGGCGGAGGACAATGGCCACGCAGAAAAAAATCCCCATGCGCCAGTGCATGGGCTGCCGGGAAATGAAGCCCAAGCGCGAGTTGATCCGCGTGGTGCGCGGGCCGGAGGGCGGCGTTTCCCTGGACATGAAGGGAAAGGTGCCCGGGCGCGGGGCCTACCTCTGCCCGGACCCGGCCTGCCTGAAGCGGGCCCGGAAGACCGGCGCCATCGGCCGGGTGTTGGAGACCGAGATCCCCTCTGCGGTCTACGACGCGCTGGAGGCCCGGCTGCAGAAGGAGGCGGAGGGTGGATAAAACCATGAATTTTCTCGGCCTGTGCAAGCGGGCCGGCGCCCTTGTGACCGGGGAGGACAGCGTGGGCGCGGCGGCCCGTTCGGGCTCCGCGCGGCTCGTGATGACCGCCTCGGACGCGGCGGAAAACACCCGGGGGAAGGCGGAGCATATCGCCGCGGTCTGCGGCGTGACGGTCCTTCGCCTGCCCTATGACAAGGACAGTCTGGGAGAGCTTTTGGGCAGGCGCGTCTGCGCCGTGCTGGCGATCACGGACAAGGAGCTTGCCAAAGCCTTTGCGCAAAAGCTGGCCGCGGACAACGGGGACTACGCCCCGGCGGCCAAGGCGCTGGAGGAGCGGCTGAAAAGCCGCAGGGAACGCCGGAAAAGCCTTGCAAAGCCCGGCGGGTCCATGAATGAGTAACGAATCGGGGAGGATTGCGCATGATAAAATACAGAGTGCATGAGGTGGCAAAGGATTTCAAGACCACGTCCAAGGTCATCACCGAGATCCTGACCAAGTATGCCACCACGCCGAAAAACCATATGCAGGTCCTGACGGAGCAGGAGCTGAACATCATCTTTGATTATCTGACGCTCCACAATCAGATCGCGGACATCACGGAGGTCTTTGCCGACGCCGCGCCCCCCGCGAAGAAGGAGGCCCCCGCCCCCGCGGCGGAGGAGACGAAGCCCGCCGAGACCCGGCCGGAGCAGCCCGCCGCGGCGGAGCCGAAGCAGGGCGAGGCCGCGAAGCCCGACAAGGCCCCCCAGCCCCAGCAGGGGCAGCAGCCGAAGCCCCAGCAGCAGGGCCAGCAGCCGAAGCAGCAGGGGCCCAAGCCCCAGCAGCCCCAGCAGGGCAAGGCCCAGGGCCAGCAGCAGGGCAGCCAGCAGGGCCAGGGCAATCAGCCCAAGTCCCGCGTGCCCCAGAAGCGCGTGATCGACACCTCCGGCGCCACGCTGAACGCCGCCAAGTACGACGAGCGGCTGGATAACTTTGTGCCGGACCGACTGGCCAACGCCAAGCAGGGCAAGGAGAAGTTCACCCGCCGCAGCGACAAGAAGGGCGGCCAGCAGGGCTCCAAGCGCCGCAACGAGCAGCGGGCCCAGATGCAGAAGCTGCAGCTGGAGATCGCCAAGAAGGCCCCCACGAAGGTCTCCATCCCGGACACCATCAACGTGGGCGAGCTGGCCTCCCGCATGAAGAAGACCGGGGCCGAGGTGGTCAAGCAGCTCATCAAGCTGGGCACCATGGCCTCCCTCTCCGACGTGATCGATTACGACACCGCCGCCCTGGTGGCTATGGAGCTGGGCTGCGTGGTGGAAAAGGAGGTCGTCGTCACCATCGAGGAGCGGCTGATCGACGACTCGGAGGACAAGGCGGAGGACCTGGTCCTGCGCGCCCCCGTGGTGGTGGTCATGGGTCACGTGGACCACGGCAAGACCTCCCTGCTGGACCGCATCCGCCACGCCAACGTGGCGGCGGGCGAGGCCGGCGGCATCACCCAGCACATCGGCGCCTACCAGGTGGAGATCAACGGCAAGCCCATCACCTTCCTGGACACCCCGGGCCACGAGGCCTTTACCTCCATGCGCGCCCGCGGCGCCATGGTGACGGACGTGGCGATCCTGGTGGTGGCGGCGGACGACGGCATCATGCCCCAGACCGTGGAATCCATCAACCACGCCAAGGCCGCCGGGATCCCCATCATCGTGGCCATCAACAAAATGGATAAGCCCGGCGCGAATCCGGACCGCATCAAGCAGCAGCTCACCGAGTACGACCTGGTCTGCGAGGACTGGGGCGGCGACACCATCGTTTGCGAAATTTCCGCCAAGACCGGCATGGGCATCGAAAACCTGCTGGAAATGGTGGCCCTGGAGGCCGAGATGCGCGAGCTGAAGGCCAACCCCAAGCGCCGCGCCAAGGGCACCGTCATCGAGGCTCGGCTGGACAAGGGCCGCGGCCCCATCGCCACCGTGCTGGTGCAGAACGGCACCCTGCGCACCGGCGACATCATCATCGCCGGCACCGCCGTGGGCCGCGTGCGCACCATGATCAGCGACACCGGCCGCCGCATCGACGCGGCGGGCCCCTCCGTGCCCGTGGAGATCACCGGCATGAGCGAGACCCCCGGCGCCGGCGACGTGTTCAACGTGGTGGAGGACGAGCGCATGGCCCGGGAGCTGGTGGAGCAGCGCAAGGAAGAGAAAAAGCAGCAGTCCACCGGCAGCGAGCGCAAGGTTTCTCTGGACGATCTCTTCGCCCAGATCAAGGAGGGCGAGCTGAAGGAGCTGGCCATCATCGTGAAGGCCGACGTGCAGGGCTCCGCCGAGGCGGTGAAGACCTCCCTGGAGAAGCTCAGCAACGAGGAGGTCCGCGTGCGGGTGATCCACTCCGCCGTGGGCGCCATCAACGAGAGCGACATCATGCTGGCCTCCACCTCCAACGCCATCATCGTGGGCTTCAACGTGCGGCCCGACGCCGCCGCCCGGGACAGCGCCG
>CAMVOG010000175.1 GCA_947169005.1 uncultured Clostridia bacterium
AGAGCTGCAAAAGGGGTCCGCCGCAGGTCTCCGCGATGGCGCGGATGGCGGCCTTCACGTCGTCAAGGGAGGGGTCCGCCTCCGCCGCACCCCCGTTTGCGAAGCAGAAGCGGCAGCGCAGGTCGCAGCGGCGGGTGACCTCCAGCAGCACGCAGCAGGAGGCGGCCTCGTGCTCCGGGCAGAGGCCGCAGTTTCCCAGGCAGGCCGCCCCCGCGCCGGGGGCCAGGGGCTCCGCCTGGGCCGTCCAGCGGGCAAAGTCCAACCGGCCCCGCCATACGGGGACCCGGAAGGGGCCGTGGGCGGGGCAGCGTTTTTCCAGCCAGACGCTGCCGTCCGCCTCCCTGTTCAGAGAGGCGGACAGATTTTCCAAACATACGGGGCAGACCGAGCGGGTCTGCCGGATTGTTTCACTCATTTTCCTTTTCCGGCCCTTACCGGGCCAGCGCCTCCTTGATGGCCCCCAGGAAGCTGCCGTAATCCTCAAAGGCAGGGATCTGGGGGTAATCCTTCTTGATCTGCTCCGTGGTGCGGAAGAGGAAGCCCGCCTTGCTGGCCTGGATCATGCCCAGGTCGTTGAAGCTGTCCCCGGCGGCGATGGTCTCCATGCCCACGCTCTGCAGGGCCTTCACGGTGCTGAGCTTGGACTGGGCCACCCGCATCTTGTAGCCGGAGATGCTGCCGTCCGTCTCCACCACCAGGCTGTTGCAGAAGATGGTGGGGCGGTCCAGCTTCTCCATGAGGGGCTTGGCGAACTGCTCAAAGGTATCGCTGATGATGATGACCTGGCTCAGCCCCCGCAGCTCATCCAGAAACTCCTTCGCGCCGGGCAGGGGGTCCACGGTGCGGATGGTCTCCTGGATCTCCCTAAGACCCAGCTTGTGCTCCTTCAGAATGGCCAGGCGATAGGCCATGAGCTTGTCGTAATCGGGCTCGTCCCGGGTGGTGCGGCGCAGGGCGGGGATGCCGCTGGCTTCGGCAAAGGCGATCCAGATCTCGGGGACCAGTACGCCCTCCAGATCGAGGCAAACGAGATTCATAGGTCTTCTTCCTTTACAGTCAAGTTGCTGGGAGGGAAGCTCCCATAAGGGAATAATAAACCATTCTCAGTGAATAATCAAGGGCTTTTATGCGTTCCGCCTGTTTTTTAGGCGGCGTGCCCCACGCATACGCGCGGAGCACGCCGCTTAATGAATACTGAAAACTGAAGACTGAATAATGAAAAACAGTGGAGCCCGCTTCGCGGGAAATTCAATAAGCGCGCAGCGCCACCGCCATTATTCATTTTTAAGTTTTAAGTCTTCAGTTTTCAGTAAACGCGGATCCGATGGATAATTTGAAGCAGAGTGTTCTCCCGCCCCTCGCCGGGGGAAAGATCATCGCCCGCTCCCACCGTCTGCTTTTATCGTCCACTAAGCACTATGCACTAAGCACTTTCCGGAGCCCTGTTATCCCTTCATCCCGACTCTGGCGATCTGAACGTCGTACTTTTTCTTCAGCCCCTCGACGGTCTCGGGGGTGAGGCGGGCGGGATCATAGTGCCTGATGGCGGCGTAGTCCTGGAAGAAGAGGGAATAATAGCTCTGGCCGCTCATGTCGAAGAGCTCGGAATGCTCCAGCACCTCAAAGCTGCGGGGGGCGTAGCGGGGCAGGTCGATAACGCACTCGTCGTCCGCCTCGAATTCCTTGCCCATGACCTTGAAGCGGATGCGGCCCTTGCGGAGATAGAGCAGCTCCCGCAGGGGCGGGATGCGCCGCCACTCCACGCAGAAGCCGGGCTCCATCACGGCGCAGTCCAGCTCCTTCACGCCGCCGTTCTCCCAGCGCTCCACGACGACGCGGAAGCTGAGGCCGGGGAAGAAGTCATAGGCCGCGTGAGGCCGCTCGATGTTCTTGATGGCCTGGCATTGCTCGGTGGGCACCTCCTCGCAGAGGAAGGGCTCGGTGTCGATGTGGTCCATGAAGCCGCGGGTGGCGTAGCTGTTCAGCTCCGGGTCGTCCGCCAGCTCGGGCATGGCGGCCTTCACGCGGGCCACGTCCCCGAACTCGGGATAGGTGAAGAAATCATGGTAGGTCCCGCGCCACTTCACGTCCTCCAGCCAGCCCATGCCGTGGTTCTGCCCGGCCTGGAGCTGAACGATGTCGCCCGTCTGGGCCAGGGCCCGCTGGCCGTTGATGTAGAGCCAGAGCTTGCCGCTGTCCACAAAGAAGGTCTCGTAGCCGTGCAGATGGTAGTGGGGCATCTGGCATTTGGTGAAGTCCGTGCCCTCGGGATTCTTGTACATGACGGTGTCCAGGCACCAGTAGAGGCCGTGGGGGCCCTCAGCGTTGGTGATGAGGCCCGCGGTAGAGCGCTTGACGCCCTCCTTGATGGTGGAAGAACTGCCGCTCCAGGTGGTTTCCGGCGTTTTCAGATCATAGACGAACTCGTTCTTTTCCATGGTTTTCCATCCCTTCAATTATTTTTTTGCTCCCGTACCCATCCCCTCCGACGGGTACAGGAGCATGATAAACGAAATCAGATCTCAAACTCGCTGCGGTAGATCACGTCGTCCTGGATGCCGGGGGAAAGCTGCACGAAGTAGGCGGAGAAGCCGCCGATGCGCACGATTAGGTCCCCGTGCTTCTCCGGCTCCCGCTTGGCCTCCTTGAGCTCCTCGGTGTCCAGAATGTTGTATTGGATGTGGCTGCCGTTCATGCGCATATAGGCGTTGGTATAGGCAATCAGCTTGTCGATGCTCTCCTCGCTCTGCAGCAGGGAGGCGGAGAACTTCTGATTAAGCACCGCCGCGTAGCACACGTCGGAGTAGCCGGAGCTGCAGGCGGAGCGCAGCACCGCCGTGGGCCCGTTCACGTCCGCGCCCCGCATGGGGGAAAGAGAGCCGTCGTTCAGAGGCTCCAGGGCCTTGCGCCCGTCGGGCAGCGCCCCCGCGCCCAGGCCGCCGAAGTAGTGCCAGGCCAGGCCCTCCCGGGAGATCATCATGTTCCGGTAGGGGGCGTTGTCATAGCTGCGGATGATGCGGGCGGATTCGTCGCTGATGCGCTTGACCATGGCGTCGGCCTCCGCGTCGTCGTTGCCGTACTTGGGCTGGCTGAGGCAGAGCTGACGGATCTCCTCGCCCCGCCGGCCGGCGAAGTTGCTGTCCAGGGCCTCCATCAGCTCGGCCATGGTGAGCTTCTTCTCCTCATAAACCAGCTTTTTCACCGCCAGCAGACTGTCCGCCACGTCGATGATGGCCCGGTCCGAAATGCCGAAAAGGGAATAGTCCGGGTGGGCCTTCGTGAGGTCCTGGCCCAGCTCCATGCTGGCCTCCAGGCCCAGGACGGAGAGCAGGGGCGTGCGGATGAACTCATGGCAAATCTCCCGGGCCACGCCGCCCAGCCAGAAGTCCCGGTGGCAGAGGAATTGATGCTGCTTGAAGAAGGCGGACACCAGCTCCTCGAAGTCCTTGAAATCCCTGGGGTCCCCGGTTTGGAGGCCCGTCTGCTTCCCGTTGATGTCCAGGCCGTTGTGCAGCGTCATGTGCAGCAGGCCCGCCAGGTTGAAGGCGGCGATGCCCTCGGCCCCGTAATGCTCCGCCCGGGTGGGGATGCTGGGATAGACGCAGCCCAGCCCGGCCCACTCCACGGCCTCCTCAAAGGGGATGCCGTCCTTGACGTAGCTGCCGATCATCACATGGTCGTTCTGGAAAAGGGGGATGCCGCCCTTGGTCTCCAGATTGGTGCGGATGGCCTTCCGCATGAGCCAGTCGGGGGTGCCCTCGTTCCAGCGCAGGCCCACGGTGGGGGAGGAGAGCTTCAGCTCCGCCACCAGGTGGAGGAAGAGGTAGCTCAGCTCATTGGACTGGTCCGTGCGGTCCTGCCCGAGGCCGCCCACCATGAGGTTGTTGATGCCGAAGTTGACCTGGTGGGTTTCCTTGTTCATGTCGTCGGAAACGAAGGTCTGGGTGCCCCAGCGGCCGATGAGGTCCGCCAGGTCGGAGGCCATGTCCTCCAGAGCCACGCCGTTTGCCAGGTCCCGCTTGAAGAAGGGGTAGAGGTACTGATCCGGGCGGCCCCAGTGGCTGTTGTTCTGCATGGGATTCTCCAGCACCTTGCAGACGGAGCAGATGGCCATGGCCTGCAGGGCCTCGTGGAGCGTCCGGGCCGGATGGGCGGGAACATAGTCGCAGGTCTCCGCGATGCGAAGGAGCCGGGCCTTCTCCGCCGGGTCCGTCTCGGCGGCGGCCATTTCCCGGGCCAGGTCCGCGTAGCGGCGGGCGTGGGCGATCACGGCCTCCAGCACGATCACGGCGGAGCGCCAGAAGTAGATTTTGTTGATGTCCGTTTCCTTTTTGGCCAGGGCGTCCTCAATATGGGCCTTGGCCTCGTCGATATAGCCCAGCAGGCCCACCCGCAGGATCTTGGGCCAGGTGAAGGTGGCGGTGCTCTGGCCGGTGATGCCGTTCTGCAGGCCGGGGTCCTTCAGCTTGGCGGCCTCCGCGTCCTCGGCCCAGGAGCCCACCAGGTCCCGCCAGGCGGCGTAGGTGCGGGTGGGCATGCTGATGGGGTCGAAGACCCGGGCAGCCTCCCGCAGCAGGGCCAGCTCCTCGGGGTTCAGATAGGCCTCCGCGTCCAGCGTTACGCCGATGACCCCGTCGTCGTTCCAGATATCGTGGATGTAGTCGCCGCAGACGTTGATGGCGGTCTGGCAGCCGATGACCCCGGGCGTGGGGCGGCCCACGATCTCGTCAAAGGGGTGAATGCGGATGGGTACGTTTTCCAGCACCCGCTTGAGCTGAAGAGCGAAGCGAAGCTGCAGGTCCATGCCATCGGTCTCCTTCCAGGAGGCCAGGGCCTCCCGCTCCCGGTCCACATAGACCCGCCAGGGGGCGGCCTTCATGGCGGCCCGCCAAGCTTCGTTTCGGGGCGAAAGGCTCAGCGCGTCGATGCGCGCCAGAAGCCCGGTGTCGATCGTGTACAAGTCCTGTTCCTCCTCCAAAGCCGGGGCATGACCCGGGTAAAAGCCGTTTAAAATGTCCCCTGTCCCACCCGCGCGGGAGAACGGTCGGCGCGACCAGCATCGGGG
>CAMVOG010000176.1 GCA_947169005.1 uncultured Clostridia bacterium
CTCACGTTTTAATCCTTGTGAAAAAGGAAAATCGGACAGATTTTCCTCAGCTTGTCAAAAAAGTCTCACAGAGTTCGCGGCGCGCACGCCGCGAATAAAGTCGATCATTTTTGGCGGCGGCATGTACGTCGCCAAAAATACCTCTCAGCCCGCAAACGTGCGAAACCGCCGCCCCATTGGGGCAGCGGTTGAGTGCGCTGCAGCGGGCTGCAACCCCTCTCCGTCAAAAAACACTTGTTTTTTGACGGACTCAGGAAAATCGGACAGATTTTCCTTTTTCATGCTCAGTGTGTCGACACTTTGTCGACACACTGAAACGAGAGGGGAGCAGCCTCCCCTCTCGCAGCTTTTTCACACGTCCGCAGCCGACGCTTGGCGCGCTTATCGGTCGAAAGCGGGGTTCATCACATAGACGTTCTTCTCGTTCATGCGCTCCGTGGCCAGGCGCAGGGCCTCGCCGAAGCGCTGGTAGTGGACGATCTCCCGCTCCCGCAGGAAGCGGATCACGTCGTTTACGTCCGGGTCGTCGGAGAGGCGCAGGATGTTGTCGTAGGTCACGCGGGCCTTCTGCTCGGCGGCCAGGTCCTCGGAGAGGTCCGCGATCACGTCCCCCTTCACCTGCATGGAGGCCGCCGTCCAGGGGAAGCCCGAGGCCGCCGTGGGATAGACCCCCGCCGTGTGGTCCACGAAGTAGGCGTCAAAGCCCGCGGTCTTCGCCTGCTCCTCCGTCAGATTCCGCGTGAGCTGGTAGACGATGGTCCCGATCATCTCCAGATGCCCCAGCTCCTCCGTGCCGATATCGGTCAGCACGGCCTGGAGCTCCGGCCAGGGCATGGAGTAGCGCTGGCTCAGATAGCGCAGGGAAGCGCCCAGCTCCCCGTCCGGGCCCCCGTACTGGCTGATGATGAGGCTGGCCAGCTTCGGGTTGGTGCTTTTGATCTTCACCGGGTATTGCAGCTTTTTCTCATAGACGAACATCAGCCTTTCCCTCCTTCTCCGGCGGTCCAGGGCCAGGCGCCGGTGGCCCAGGTGTAGCCGCCCGCCTCCGTCACCTGCATCTGCTTCAGGGGGCCGCAGCGGGCGGTGTAACGCTCCTCGCCCTCCTTATATAAAGCGACGTAGCGGGTGTAGAGGGCCAGGGCCTCCCGGTCCCGGGCGTGGGTATCCAGGTAAAGCCCCAGCTCCTGGATCACGAAGCCCAGGGCCATCAGCTCCTCCAGGGGCGTCATGTCCTCGGGCGTGCGGTTGACGACGTTTTTCCAGGGCAGGTCCAGGCCGGGGAAGAGGGTGCCCCGGGCCAGGGCCTGGGGCGGCTCGTAGCGGGGGTCGGCCTCCTGCTGATCGGGCACGTAGGCCAGGGCCAGGCTGCCGCAGGCGGGCAGCGGCCCGGTGCGATAGCCGCAGTCCTCCGCCGGGCGATCATTCGGTTTATTCATAGCAGTCCTCCAGTCTGAGAACGTTGTATTGCGCTCTCAGACCAATCTATGCATTCCCAGAAGGACTTGTGAAAAAACCGTTGACAAAAGCGTGTTTTTTAGGTATTCTATTGACATAGAATGTCTTGCCCGGGGCGGAGTATGCCCTAAAATGCAATATATACCCAAAGCGCAGTTTTCCGCCGCTTTCCGGGCAGCAATAAGAGAGCAGAAGGAGGATTATCGGCTTATGGATATCCAGGAAGAGCTGAAGGTGCTTGACACCTTGCCCGGCGTTACCTTCGTCGGCCATCCGGCCGGGGCGGGCCCGAAATACAACACGCCCCTGACACCGAAGGAGAACTTCCGCCGTTTCATCAAGGGCGAAGGCTATATGTGGACGCCCTGCAGCGCCGACTTCGTCACCGTCATGCCCCAGGAGCTGGCGGACGTGGTCTCCCGAGACTTTATCTTTGACAAGAACGTGCCCGAGAACCTCATCCATGCCGGCGGCAAGGATTTCTTCGGCATCGACTGGGAGTACGTTCCCACGGCGGGCGGCTCCATGGTCCGGCCCGGCAACCCCGTCCTGGTGGAGGACGTGACCGAGTGGAAGAAGACCGTGAAGTTCCCCAACTTTGACGAGATCGACTGGGAAGCCATCCACGAGCGCCTGAAGGACGTGGTGGAGGGGGACCGCGTGGTGGTCTCCTGGTGCTTCAACGGCCTGTTCGAGCGCCTCATCTCCTTCATGGAGTTTGAGAACGCGGCCCTGGCCCTTATCGACGAGGACGAGCAGGACTCCGTGCACGAGCTCTTCAGCGGCCTCTGCGATATGTACGATCAGCTCTTTGACAAGCTGCATACCTATTGCAACACCGACATCATCTATTTCCATGACGACTGGGGCTCCCAGCGCGCGCCCTTTTTCTCCCGCGCCGTGTGCGAGGAGATGCTGGTGCCCTATCTCAAGCGGGTCTGCGAATCCGCCCACAAGCGCGGCATGTACATCGACTTCCACTCCTGCGGCAAGATCGAGGCCCTGGTGCCCTGCATGATCGAGGCGGGCTGCGACATCTGGTCCGGCCAGCCCATGAACGACCGCATCATGGTCCTGCAGAACTACGGCGACAAGATCAAGCTGAACCTGGCGCCCCCCATGCGCTTCGCCATGCCCAAGAATGAGGAGGAGGCCAAGGAGCTGGCCCGCAAGAGCCAGGAGGATATCGACGAGTTCATGGGCACCTACGGGCCCTATATGAAGAGCATCGTCGTCTCCGCCATGCAGGCGGGCAACCCCAAGCTCTACGAGACGGTGTACACCGCCACCCGCGAGGCTTTCGCAAGCTGAGCGTTCAAACGGCTGACATTATTCCACGTGAATAAAAATATTCTTGAAAAGAAAGGGATTTTACAATGATTATTATCGGCGAGAAGATCAACGGCTCCATCCCCTCCGTGGCCAAGGCCATCGAGGCCCATGACGAAGCGTTCCTGCGCGACCTGGCTGTCCGCCAGGAGGAGGCCATCGGCGAGGCTGACGGCTTTATCGACGTCTGCGCCTCCGTCCCCCCCGAGGTTGAGTTTGACACCATGCGCTGGATGCTGGATCTGGTGCAGGATGCCGTGGACACGCCCATCAGCGTGGACAGCCCCAACGCCGAGTGCCTGGCGCAGCTGCTGCCCTACGTGAAGAAGCCCGGCCTGGTGAACTCCGTTTCCGGCGAGGGCAACAAGATCGATCTAATCTTCCCCCTGCTGGCTAAGCCCGAGTATCAGAAGTGGGAAGTTATGGCCCTGCTGAGCGACGACACCGGCATCCCGAAGTCTGCTGCCGACCGTCTGCGCGTGTTCGACAAGATCATGGCCAAGGCTGAGGAGTATGGCATCGCCCCCAACCGTATCCACATCGATCCCCTGGTCGAGATGCTCTGCACCTCCGAGGACGGCATCGCCATGGTGGAGGAGGTCATGACCACCATCCGCGCCAAGTATCCCACCATCCACATCTCCGGCGCCGTCTCCAACATCTCCTTCAACCTGCCTGCCCGTAAGCTCGTGAACATGGCTTTCGTCTGCCTCGCCATCAAGGCCGGCATGGACTCCGCCGTTTTCGATCCTCTGGACAAGCAGCTCCTGGGCGTCATCTACGCCACCGAGGCCTGCCTGGGTATGGACGACTTCTGCATGGAGTACATTACTGCTTACAGAGACGAGCGCATCGCCGCGGTCACGAAGAAGAAATAATCGCGTTCCCTTTGGTTTCCAATTATCAATATATTTTCAGGAGGAATTGTTATGTCTAAGGTAGAGGAAATCGCTGCCGCCGTTGAAAACGGCAAGGTCAAGAAGGTTGCTGGTCTCGTCGAGGAGGCTCTCGCTGAGGGTATCTCCGCTACCGAGATCCTCAACGTCGGTATGATCGGCGCCATGGGCGTCGTCGGCGAGAAGTTCAAGAACAATGAGATCTTTGTTCCTGAGATGCTGATCGCCGCTCGCGCCATGAAGAAGGGCGTGGAGGTCCTTACCCCCGCTCTGAAGGAAGCCGGCTCCGAGCCTGTCGGCAAGCTCATTCTCGGCACGGTCGCTGGCGACCTGCACGACATCGGCAAGAACCTGGTTGGTATGATGATTGAAGGTGCTGGCTTCAACGTCATCGATCTGGGCGTCGATGTTCCCGCCGACAAGTTCATCGAGTGCATGAAGGAGAACCCCGATTGCAAGATCGTCGCTCTCTCCGCTCTGCTCACCACCACCATGCCCGCCATCAAGAACACCATCGACGCTATCGTCGCTGCTGGCCTCAGAGACACCGTTAAGATCATGATCGGCGGCGCCCCTGTTACCCAGGCTTTTGCTGACGAGGTCGGTGCTGACGGCTATTCCGAGGACGCTGCTTCCGCCGCCGAGCTGGCGAAAAAGCTGCTGGCCGAGGTCAACGGCTAATTCGATTTTCAAACCCAATAGGGAACCAAGTTTTTCGCCCTCTGCCGCAAGGCAGAGGGCGGATTTTTCGTATTTTCCTATAAAAAGGCTTGACAAAACAGATGAACCGTGCTAAACTCCTAATAGTTGAATGATTGTTCAACTATTAGAGAAAGGCGGCGCTCTGCTGCCGGGCCGATTTCCTCCGCCGTGGGTGATACGCCCCCCACGCCGCAGGGGAGGGGCCGGGCGGCCCCTCCGCCGCCTCAGCCGAAAGAGCGAATCAGACCCATTTTATGCCTGTGCGGAAAGTGACCGGCTTGACCGGAGAAAGGAGCAAAACCATGAAGAAGAAGTTTAAATGCGAGGTCGACTGCGCCAACTGCGCCAATAAGCTGGAGGAGGAGCTGAAAAAGCTCGACGGCGTGGAGGACATCAGCGTGAATTTTATGACCCAGAAGCTGACCCTCATCGCCCCCGATGAGCGTTTTGACGAGGTGCTCAAGGCCGTGGTGGACAAGGCCAAGAAGATCGAGCCCGACGCCGTGATCGAAATCTGAGATACAATGTGCTCGCCCGAAGAGCATAGAGAGGATAAAGAGCCCTGCTGCGAAAACGCAGCAGGGCTCAACATTTGCGAAAATTCGCACATTGCACATTGTCCATTGGGGACCTCTAAAAACGCCAGCAACGAAAACTTCGCATTTGGGGTGGATATTCGC
>CAMVOG010000177.1 GCA_947169005.1 uncultured Clostridia bacterium
CACCCGGTCGCTCACCGCGCCCCAGTCGGACATGACGAGGCCGTCGTAGCCCCATTCGTCCCGCAGGATATCCGTCAAAAGCTCCTTGTTCTCGGAGCAGAAGGTCCCGTTCAGCTTGTTGTAGGCGCACATGAGGGTCCAGGGCCGGGCCTGCTTCACCACCTTTTCAAAGGCGGCCAGGTACAGCTCCCGCTTCGTGCGCTCGTCCATGACGGAGTCCCCGATCAGGCGGCGGGTCTCCTGGTTGTTGGCGGCAAAATGCTTGAGGGAAACGCCCACGCCCACGCTCTGCACGCCCTTGACGAAGGCCGCGCCCAGCTCCCCGGCCAGCAGCGGGTCCTCGCTGAAATACTCGAAGTTGCGCCCGCAGAGAGGGCTGCGCTTGATGTTCACGCCGGGGCCCAGCAGCACGGCCACGTCCTCCTGGCGGCACTCGTCCCCGATGGCGGCGCCGATCTCGAAAAGCAGCCCCCGGTCAAAGGAACAGGCGGTGGCGCAGGCCGTGGGGAAGCAGGTGGCCGGCGTCGTGTCGTAGATCGCCCCGTCGGGCTTCTGCTTGCGCAGGCCGTGGGGCCCGTCCGTTACCATGATCTCCTCCAGCCCCAGCCGGGGAATGTCCTGCAGAAACCAGGCCGTCTTGCCCGAGCAGAGAGAGGCCTTTTCCTCCAGGGTCATCTGAGAGAGCAGCTCCTTCGCCTTCGCCTTGATATCCATGTCACGCGCTCCTTTCAAGTTCCGCCCCTCGGCGGCATGGGTATATTCTCCTGTTTCTCATTGTAGCATATTTGCGCGGCGGGAACAATGGCTATTGGAAAATTTTCAGTACTCAGTACTCAGGACTCAGTACTCAGTACTCAGGACTTAGTACTCAGTACTCAGGACTTAGTACTCAGGAGGCAGAGAAAAGGAAAGCGACTGTAGGGGCCACCGTCCTCGGTGGCCCGGCGTCCGCAGGACGCCAGCGCCGGAGGCGCTGAAATGACGCCGCATCCGCACCTTGTTATCCTGGGCGGAGCGCAGCGGAGTCGAAGGATCTTCGTTCCCGGGAGGCGGTGCGGAAAGATTCTTCGCTGCGCTCAGAATGACAGGCTCAGGCAACAGGGAACAGGGAACAGGGAGCAGGCAACAGGGAGCAGGCAACAGGCAACGGGCAACAGGGAACGGGGCGCGGGGGACAGCCCATCAGCACCATCCCTTCTCATAATCCGCGTCCGTCAGGATGCGGCGGAAGCCCTGCTCCGGCTTGGGTGAGGCCTGCTCCCGCCGGGCCCAGCTCCGGGCGGCGGCCCGCCAATCCTTCATGGGGCTCTTGCCCACCAGCCAGCCCTTGGAGGCGTAGTAATCCAGAAACTGCTCCGCGTCCAGGTCCAGCTCCTTCTCGGCGGCATAGTCTCTCAGCTCCTCGACCTTCGGCGGCGCAAACCGCGCGCGAGGCCGCGGCGCAGCCGCTCTCTCGCTCTCTTCGTCCTTGTCCTCGTCTCTGTCGTTGTCTTTGTCTCTGTCCTTGTCTCTGTCCTTGTCTCTGTCGCTGTCTTTGTCTTCGTCTATGTCTCTGTCTCTGTCTATGTCATGACTGGGCATGGTTTCGCCGTTTTCGTCTTTTTCGGAAACCATAGGTTCTGCGTTTTCGGAAACCATGGTTTTTTCTTCTTCCGAAACCACCCTTTTTTTGCGCGGTCTGCCTCCCTTTTTCCCGTCCTCCCGGCGCGCGTTGCTGGCCGCGATGGAGGGACGGGCCACCGTGAAGACGGCCCGCGCCACGGCGGAAAGCCCCTCCGGCTCCTTCCCGTCCAGCCTGTAATCCAGCATCGCCCACAGCGCCTCCAGCTGATCCTTTTCCGGCAGAAAGGACAGCGCATCCCGATACGCCCGGAAGAAAATCATGGCTTCACTCATTCTCAAAGCCCCCTTTTTACTCGCACTCATGTTCTCCGAATTTATGTTCGTATTTTTAGGCGTACTATATCACCGCGAGCGTTTCATGTCAAGGGATTTGGCATAAATTATGTCGGGAAAAATTTTTGGAACAGTACTCAGTACTGAGTCCTGTTGCCTTGCTGCCCTGTTGCCTTGTTGCCCTGTTGCCTGTTCCCTGTTCCCTGTTGCCTACTACCCAAAAAATACCTCTTGACAATTTCCTCAGAATCTGCTATAAAAGTATACAACTTCATCGATTTAAACGCTTTGACGGAGAGAAAGACCAGCGAGAGCTTCCGCAGAGACCTGCCGGGTGGTGCGAGGCAGGGGGGCGCGCGGGCCGATCCTCACTCCCGAGCGGCCGCCCGAACGGGGAAACCTCAGTAGGCGCGGACGGGGCCGCATCCCCCGTTAGCAAAGAGCCGGCGTGGAAGCGCCGCAGAGTGGACCTTTGTGTCAAAAAGAGTGGTACCGCGGAATTCGTTTTCGTCTCTTTCGGCTATAGCCGGAGAGGCGTTTTCTTTTTTCCCGCCGCTTCCTTGTCCCACAGCTCCGCCCCATGCTTCCTCAATATCCGTACAGGAGGTAAAAAACAATGAAATTAGCGTTTTCGACCCTGGGCTGCCCCGATTTTGACTGGAGCGACATTTATTCCGTCGCCAAGGACTTTGGCTTCGCGGGCATTGAAATGCGCGGCCTGGGAGACGAGATCTTCTCCGTGAAGGCCCGCCCCTTCCGCCCGGAGAACATCGCCGCCACGGTGGAGCATCTGCACAAGCGGAACCTGGAGATCTGCTGCCTTTCCTCCGGCTGCAGCCTAAAATACGGCGAGCGGGAGGAGGAGACCTACGCCGAGCTGCTGGAATATATCGACCTGGCCCGGAAGCTCAAGACCCCCTTCATCCGCATCCTGGGGGACGAGAAGGCCGCCGTGGACGGGCCCGTGGACGACGCGGTGGTGCTGCGCCAGCTCAGGCGCCTGGCCCCCGTGGCCGAGGAAGCGGGCGTGACCCTGCTGGTGGAGACCAACGGCGTCTATGCCGACACGGACCGGCTGAAAAACCTCTTAGAGGACGTGGGCAGCGACAACGTGGCCGCCCTCTGGGACATTCACCACCCCTACCGCTTCATGCACGAGAGCCCCGCCAAGACCGTGGAAAACCTGGGCGCTTACATCAAATATACGCATATCAAGGATTCCGTGATGGAAAACGGCCAGGTGTCCTACCGCATGATGGGGGAGGGCGACATCCCCTTCGAGGAGGTCTTCCGGGCCCTGCGCAGCATCAACTACGAGGGCTACGTCACCCTGGAGTGGCTGAAAAAGTACGCGCCGGACCTCTTTTCCGCCGGTATCGTCTTCCCCCACTACGCCAACTTCATGCGGGAGTTTCTGGGCGAGGAGGTCCAGTCCGACCTTTTGCAGGACAACAAGCGCAAGACGGGCAAGTACGTCTGGCCCAAGGAGCATCTGATCGACCTCACCTTCCCCCAGGTGCTGGACAAGATGTGCGAGCTCTTCCCCGAGCAGTGGTGCTTCCGCTATACCACCTGCGACTATAACCGCACCTATCCCCAGTTCCGGGACGATGTGGACGCCTTCGCCAAGAGCCTCATCGCCCTGGGCGTGAAGGCCGGGGACCACGTGGCCATCTGGGCCACCAACGTGCCCGCCTGGTACATCACCTTCTGGGCCACCGTGAAGATCGGGGCCGTGCTGGTAACGGTGAATACCGCCTATAAAATTCACGAGGCGGAGTATCTGTTCCGCCAGAGCGACACCCACACCCTGGTCATGGTGGACGGCTACAAGGAGAGCGACTACGTGGCCATCATGAAGGAGCTCTGCCCGGAGCTGGCCACGGCGGAAAAAGGAAAACCCCTGCACATGAAGAAGCTGCCCTTCCTGCGGAACATCATCACCGTGGAGAGCAGCCAGCCCGGCTGCCTCACCTGGGACGAGGCCCTGGAAATGGGCCGGGACGTGCCCATCGAGGAGGTGCAGCGCCGGGCCGCCGCCGTCAGCAAGCACGACGTGTGCAATATGCAGTACACCTCCGGCACCACGGGCTTCCCCAAGGGCGTCATGCTCACCCACTACAACGTGGTGAACAACGGCAAGGCCATCGGGGACTGCATGGACCTGTCCACCGCGGACCGGATGATGATCCAGGTGCCCATGTTCCACTGCTTCGGCATGGTGCTGGCCATGACCGCCAGCATGACCCACGGGGCCACCATGAGCCCCATCCCCGCCTTCTCCCCCTCCAAGAGCCTGGATTGCATCAATAAGGAGAAGATCACGGCCTTCCACGGCGTGCCCACCATGTTCATCGCCATGCTGAGCCACCCGGACTTTGAAAAGACCGATTTCAGCCATATGCGCACGGGCATCATGGCGGGCTCCCCCTGCCCCATCAAGGTCATGGAGGAGGTCATCCAGAAGATGCACATGGACGAGATCTGCATCACCTACGGCCAGACCGAGGCCAGCCCCGCCACCACCATGTCCAAGACCACCGACTCCCTGGAGACCCGCGTGAACACCGTGGGCAGCCCCATCTTCGGCGTGGAGTGCAAGATCGTGGACCCGGAGACCGGCGAGGAGCTGCCCGACAACGTGGACGGGGAGTTCGTGGCCCGGGGCTACAACATCATGAAGGGCTATTACAAGATGCCCGAGGCCACCGCCGCCGCCATCGACAAGGACGGCTGGCTCCACTCCGGCGACATGCTCCGCCGCCTGCCCGACGGCAACTATAAGGTGACGGGCCGCATCAAGGACATGATCATCCGCGGCGGCGAGAACATCTACCCCAAGGAGATCGAGGACTTCATCTACACCCATCCCGACGTGTCCGACGTGCAGGTCATCGGCGTGCCCGATAAGGATTACGGCGAGGAGATCATGGCCTGCGTCATTCCGCGAGAGGGCGCGAAGCTCACCGAGGACGAGATCAAGACCTTCGTGCGCACCCACATGGCCAAGCACAAGACCCCGCGCTACGTCCGCTTTGTGGAGGAATTCCCCATGAACGCGGCGGGGAAGATCCTGAAATACAAGATGCGCGAGGAGGCCGTGGAATACCTCAAGCTGCAGG
>CAMVOG010000178.1 GCA_947169005.1 uncultured Clostridia bacterium
GGGACTACGGCGAGCGGGGCCTTTCCGACACCCGCGCGGCCCTGGAGGGCGAGGGCGTCCTTTACGTGGACGACGGCGGCACCCTCCTGGTGGAGACGGAGCGGGGACTGAAAATCGGCTTCTGCGCCTTCTTCTGGAACGGCTGGCAGCAGGCCGAGGCCATCGCCGCCCTGCAGGAGGCCGGGGCCCAGCTCATCGTGGCCGTCTGGCACTGGGGGGACGAGGGCAGCTATTCCCCCAACGGCAACCAGACCGCCTGGGCCCACGCCGCCATCGACGCCGGGGCCCACCTGGTCATCGGCTCCCATCCACACGTGCTGCAGCGGATCGAGCAGTACGGAAACGGGGCCATCTGCTACAGCCTGGGCAATTTCAGCTTCGGCGGCAACGTGAATCCCCGGGACAAGGACACCGTGGTCATCCGCCAGCACGTCTTTCTGAATGAGGACGGCAGCGTCACCGTGGGCGAGACCGAGGCCGTCCCCTGCCGCCTCTCCTCCATCGAGGATCACAACGACTTCCAGCCCACCCCCTACGCGGAGGACAGCGCCGAGTACGCGCGGGTGATGTCGAAGCTGGCCGGGACGTATGGTAGATAATAGTTTAAAGGGTAAAGTTGAATAGTTGAAAGCGTTGAGCATTCAGGAAAATGCCGACGCCGGGGGAAGGAAAAAGACGCCGGAACAGCAACAGATTTTTCATACATCGTTGAGTTGGAAGAAAACGGGGACGCCGCGCGGCGTCCCCGTTTAAAAGTCTAAGCACTAAGCACTCTGCATTAAGCACTCTACAGGCTGTTCAGCACCGTTTCCAGGATCAGCGCGGCGGCGACGGCGTCCACGGTGGCCTTGTGCTTCTTCATTTTCTTGCCGTTGGCGGAGAGGATACGGTGGGCGTCCACAGTGGTGCGGCGCTCGTCCACCTCCCGTACCGGGGCCCCTGTCAGCTCCCGCAGCTTTTCCGCCAGGGTGGCGCTCTTCTCCGCTCGGGGCCCGGCGCTGCCGTCCATGTTCAGGGGCCTGCCGATGGCGATCAGCCCGGCTCCCCGGTCCCGGTACAGGGCCGCCAGCTTATCCGCCAGCCGCTCGGCGTTCCATTCCTCTATGACCAGGGTCTCCCCGACCAGGATGCCCCCAGGGTCCGAAAAAGCCACGCCCGTCCGGGCGTCCCCATAGTCGATGGCCATGATCTTCATGCGATCCCTCCTTGTGGCTACTCGCCGTTAAACCGCCTGGCAGGAGCGTTCAATAGCCCGTGCGACAAAGGCGTTCAGCGTCTCTCCCTGCTTATCCGCTTCCATTGCGGCCCGACGGTGCAGCTCCGGGGAGATACGGACGTTGAAAACGCCCTTGTAGGGCTTATCCGGGCTTTCCCCCAGATCACGGCAGAAGGCCAGATAATCGTCAACGGCCCTTTGAAACTCAGCCTCCACGTCCGCGGCGTTTTCGCACTCGAAGTTCACCAGGTCCTTGATCCCCTCGATCTTCCCGTAGAGGATGCCGTCCTCTGCGCTGTATTCCACCTTGGTATAATACCCTTTGTATTCCAGCACGTTATTCATGTATATCACCATTTTCCTTAAAGGCTTCCAATAGCTGTCTGACCGCATAGGGTTTCATCACGTCGCCCGGGTGGGGCTTGTGCAGCATGATTTTTCGCTTATCGCTTTCCCGAAAAAACAGCACTCTTGAGCCGGAGGTGCTGCCTTTATTCTTTTCCTGATATCCCAACTGTGCAGCCAGGGTCCGGGCTTCAGAATAAGTATAGTCTTTGGGACAGGCCCTTATGCGAGCGATCATTTTGTCCTTTCCACACATATCGACAGTCCTCACTGTAACTAAGATACAGTTACATTATATGCCCGACGATGGAAAAGTCAAGTGCCCTAAGCCCCTCAAATATGAATATTTCAAAAACTTTGCTCTGTGGGCTTGCAAAAGCCGGAAAAGGTGCTATAATCCTTTTTAGCAGTCAAAGATTGAGAGTGCTAAAAAGGAGGCTTTGCCCTATGGCAAAAAAACAGTTCAAGGCGGAATCGAAACGCCTGCTTGAAATGATGATCAATTCGATCTATACCCATAAGGAGATCTTTCTCCGTGAGCTGATCTCCAACGCCAGCGACGCCATCGACAAGCTCTGCTACCGGGCGCTGACGGACGAGGGCTCCGGGCTGAGCCGCGGCGACTTCTTTATCAAGGTCACGGCGGACGAGGCCAACCGCACCATCACCGTGGAGGACAACGGTATCGGCATGACGGCGGAGGAGCTGGAGAAGAACCTGGGCGTCATCGCCCGCTCGGGCTCCCTGCAGTTCAAGCAGGAGATGGACGAGGAGAAGAAGGCCGAGAGCGGGGCCGACATCATCGGCCAGTTCGGCGTGGGCTTCTACTCCGCCTTTATGATTGCGGACAAGGTGACGGTGCTTTCCAAGGCCTATGGCTCCGAGGAGGCCAACCTGTGGGAGTCCGCCGGGGCGGACGGCTACACCGTGACCCCCGCCGAGAAGGAGGGCCACGGCACCCTCATCACCATCTACGTGAAGCAGGACACCGAGGAGGAGAATTACTCTGAGTTCCTGGATACCTATCGGCTGCGGGGCCTGGTGAAGAAGTACAGCGACTACGTGCGCTATCCCATCCGCATGAACGTGTCCAAGAGCCGCTCCGTCGAGACCGACGAGGTGGACGAGGAGGGCAAGAAAAAGACCAAGTGGGAGACCTATACCGAGGAAGAGACCGTCAACAGCATGGTGCCCATCTGGCAGCGCTCCAAGAGCGAGGTCACGGACGAGGACTGCGTCAAGTTCTACAAGGACCGCTATTTTGACCAGACGGACCCCGTGAAGGTCGTCCGCATCAGCGCCGAGGGCGCAGTGAGCTACAAGGCGCTGCTCTTCATTCCCCGGGAGGCCCCTTATAACTACTATTCCCGGGATTACGAGGCGGGGCTGGAGCTCTACGCCTCCGGCGTCATGATCATGGATAAGTGCAAGGACCTGCTGCCCGAGTGCTTCCGCTTCGTCAAGGGCGTGGTGGACTCCCAGGACCTGTCCCTGAACATCTCCCGCGAGATGCTGCAGCATGACCGCCAGCTCAAGACCATCGCCGGGAACATCGAGAAGAAGATCAAGGCCGAGCTGAAAAAGCTCATGGAGGAGGACCCGGAGACCTACGCCGCCTTCTACAAGAGCTTCGGCCTGCAGCTCAAGTACGGCATCCTGGCCGACTACGGCATGAAGCGGGAGCTGCTGCAGGACCTCCTGATGTTCTATTCCTCCACGGCTCAGAAGCCCGTCTCTCTGGCGGACTACGTGAAGGCCATGCCCGAGGAGCAGAAGTATATCTACTACGCCTGCGGCGACAGCATCGCCAAGCTGGACAAGCTGCCCCAGGCTGAGCCCATCCGCGAGGCGGGCTACGCCATCCTCTACCTCACCGAGGATGCGGACGAGTTCGTCATGAACATGCTGGGCGAGTATGAGGGCAAGCAGCTCAAGAGCGTCAACGCCGAGGACCTGGGCCTGGAATCCACCGAGAACAAGGAGGAGACGGAGAAGAAGGAGGAGCAGAACAAGGACCTCCTGGACTTCGTCAAGGAGACCCTGGACGGGGCCGTGGCCGCCGTCAAGCTCTCCCACAAGCTGAAAAATTCCCCGGTCTGCCTCACCACTCAGGGCCCCATCAGCCTGGAGATGGAGCGCTATTTCAACACCGTCCCCGGCGCGGGGGAGAAGGTGAAGGCCGAGCGGGTGCTGGAGCTGAACGCCTCCCATCCCGTCTTCGCGGCCCTGCAGATCGCCTGGGCCCAGGACCGGGAGAAGGCGAAGAAGTACGCGAAGCTGCTGTACTTCCAGTCCCTGCTCCTCTCCGACGCCACCATCGAGGACCCCGCCGCTTACGCGGAGCTGGTCAGCGAGCTGATGGTTTGAGGGATCAGACATTAGGCAAATCCCCCTCGTCCGCTTGGGCGAGGGGGATTTTTGATGCCGAAAGGATGCAATGGGGGGCTATGCTTTTCTTCGCTTGACAGCGGCGGTAAACTTGCGTATCCTATAAAGTATCAGCACCGCCGGAGGAGGGAGGAGCCATGAGAGCAACGCTTAAAACCAAAACGCGCCTTATGGCGCTGCTGCTGGGGCTCTGCCTCTGCCTGGGGCTGCTGCCCGGCTCCGCCCTGGCGGAGAGCGGGGAGGCGGCCCAGCGGCTGGCGGAGGAGCGGGCCCTTGCCTATCTGCGCCTCCCGGCGGGGGAGCCCGCGGCGGGTGGCCTGCGCCTGGCCCGCGCCGCAGCGGCGCCCCTGGCGGCGGAGGCCGTGCTGGACCAAAGGGCGGAGCGGGCCGCTGCCGTCCGGGCGGCAGAGGAGCGGCTGGGACTCACGATCACCTCCGCCGAGCGGGAGCTCACGCTGCTCCCGACAGAGAACCGCGTCCGGGCAGACGGCTGCTGCACCGTCGCCGTCTACGTGCGGACCGCCTGCGTCTATGACGATCTGCGGGATGGCCCCGGCGGGGAGGACCGCTTCGCCTACGGTACCCTGCACCGGCTGACGCTGAACGGGGCGGGGGTGGTCCTGGCGGACGAATACGACGAATCGGACCTCTACCCCGTGGAAAGCCCCGGCGCTGCGGCGCTTATGGCCCCGTCCGCCCCGGAGGACGTGACGGCGGGGGGCTATACCTACTATGACGCCTATGATCCCGCGGCGGCGGTGGCCTACGCCGAGCGCTACTGGAGCGACTATAACCCGGATTACTACAACTTCAACTCCGTGGGGGGTGACTGCGCCAACTTCACCTCTCAGTGCATCAGCGCCGGAGGTATGTCCCAGGTGAAGGGGCGGCAGTACGGCACGGACGGCTGGTTTTACGTGACGGCCACGGACCGCAGCGCCACCTGGACCGGGGCCCGCCAGCTCCGGGACTGGATGGCGGCTCACCGGGGGCCTAAGGTGACGGCCTCGGACAGCTCCGTTTACGCGGGCAGTCCGG
>CAMVOG010000179.1 GCA_947169005.1 uncultured Clostridia bacterium
ATGCAGTCCTCCAGCTCCTCCAGGGACAGGGCCGCGCTGCCGCCGCCCCGCTTCTCCGCGGAGCGCTCCCGCAGCTTTTTCAGAGAGAGCCGACGGGTGATCTTGCCCAGAAAGCTGGACAGTATCGCGGGACGATGGGGCGGCATGGCCCGCCAGGCCGCCAGATAGGTATCGTTGACGCATTCCCGCGCATCCTCCCGGTCCCCCAGGACGTTGTTCGCTATGGCAAGACAGTAGCGCCCGTATTTGCTCTCCGTCTCCGTCAGCGCCCGCTCGTCCCTTTGCCAATACAGCTCCACGATCTCCCGATCCTCCATTGGCTCACCTCCCTCAGCTTCAAGGGCCCTTCACTCTTCTACTACCCTTTTCTTCCCTTCGGTAACGCTTTGGGAAAAGAAAAGCGCACAATTATAGGCACGGGTATTCCTATGGCTTTTCCCCGGAGCGGAAGCGGAGCATTTCTTTATACTGGTATACGTTCGACCCGTCGACCTCTACGTCGTAAATGATCTGCGCGTCCAGATCGCCGGTGAGCTCGTCGTCCGCCGTGATGGTGATGCTGTTACCATCCTCGGCCAGGCTGACGGAAATATGGCTGGCATAGCAGTCCGCCGAAAGAATGCGGTAGCGTGAATTCAGATTCAGCAGATAAACGGTCCGGCCGACCTCTTCATAATAAACGTGCGGACCGTCCGCATCGTATAGGATATAGCTATCCGGACTGGCAACGGGCTGCGTAAAACAGGCAAGGTCCCCGTATCCCAACTCCACGTCGATCCAGCGAAGCGCCTCGCCCTTTTGGGCATAGAGACGCCCCTTTGCCTCAGGAATCGCGGAGTGCGTATCCAAAACCAGCCTTAAGGAGTGATCAGCAGCCGGCCCTGAAAGGGGCTCCCGCCAATAGAGGCTGCCCAGGCTTTCGTCACACCAGATCTCCCAGCTCTCGTCCACACGCTCCGACTCTGTACGCAGGTTCATTTCCCAAATCGTGCCTGCGGGCATCGTGATCCGGCTGCGTCCCTCCCAATACAGCTTCATCACCTTCAGCTCCCGGTTTTCCGTCCCGTCATAGCTGAAATAGAGATAGAGGGGGCTGTGGCCGTCCTCGGCGCTGATGGCGTGGAAGATAAAGCCCGTATCTGTAAAGGCCAGGCACTCCCGGGGCACAAGGTCCGGCACGTAGGCGGCCCGGATCGTGCCGTAGCTCTGCCTTTCGCCGGTCTCCGGGTCCGTGCGAGCCAGTTCATAGCTCTGTCCCTCGCCGGGAACGAAGAGGATGGAATACAGCCAGCCGTCGCGGGGCACGAAGGGGCCGACGGGGGCCAACTCCTCCACCTCCCCGGTGCTGACGCGATAGCGCACGGGCGTTCCGTTTGCCGTGGCGCTGTAGACGAAGCCGTCGTCATAATAGAGCGCTTCCCAGAAGCGCGGGTCCTCCTTTGCCGTCCACTCCCCCGTTTGCTTGTTCAGCTTCACGAGGCCGCGGGGCGAGAGATCGACTAAGGAGATGAAATAAAGGTTTTCCTCGTCCTCCGTAATCCACTTGCAGGCGAAACCGTTTCTGAGGAAAACGTCCCCGTCGTAAGCCTCCACAAGACTCCCGTCCGGCAGCAGCTCGCCCAGCCTGCCCGGGCTCGCACGGCCTTCCTCTGCGTTATAAACCTGATACAGCAGGAAAAGGCGGCCCTCCCGCGTCACGTAGAGCTGGTTCACGAGCACGCCGGGCAGCGAGGCAATGATCTCCGCCCGCGGCTCCGGCTGCAAGGCGTCCAGCCTGTAAACGGCGCGGCACTCACTGTCGGCCCAATATGCGGTATCGCCCCGCACGAAAAAGGTGGAGGGAGACAGATCATAGAGCGAATCAAGTCTTTGCAGGCTCCCGTTTTCATAAAGCAGCAGCTCTCGCATGGATATGCTGTCATTCATAGCGTATTCCATAAGGCTGTGGGAAAGGAAGAGTACCCTGTCGGTTTTCTCTCCTTCCGTCGGCGCCTCCTTCTGCTTCCCCAAAAAGGCGCAGCCCGCGGCGGCGAGGGTGAGCAGCAGGACGGGGAGCAGCACCGCCGCCGTGAGGCGGGGGCTTTTGGCGATGCGCTTCACCCGCTCGCACAGGGTGCGCTTTCCGCCGTTCATGGTGGTGGCGGTGGAAAGCAGGCTCACCCGCCGCCCGTAGCCAGCGGACAGGCGCAGCAGCGTGAGGCCGTAGGACTCGCGCTCCGCCTCCCCCAGCCGGGACAGGGCCCCCGCGTCCGCGAAAAGCTCCGCGTCCCGCCGGGAGAGGGCCGCCGCCAGCCAGACCAGTGGGTTATACCAATGGAGGATCAGCGTCAGGCAGCGCAGGAGGCTCCAAAGTTGGTCCAGGTGCCGGTAGTGGGCACTTTCGTGGGCCAGGACGTGAGCCAGGGCAGCCTCTTCCCCCGCCAGCGTATCGGAAACGTATATGCCGGGCAAGAATAGCCCAAAGAGGCAGGAGGAGGCCAGCTCCGGCACCGCCCAGACCTTGGGCCGCTCCTCCCGGAGCAGCACCCGATCCCGGCGGAGGCGGGCGTAGAAGACGAGGTTTTTCACAAGGAAGTACAGGGCCAGGCAGACGATCCCCACCAGCCAAAGCCAGGGCAGGGCGCGCCGCAGGATCACGGAAAGGCTGTCCTTGTAGATATACGTATGCAGTTTTCCCTTCGGCCCGTCTGCGGGATAGCCTTGCACCTCATGGAGCTGCCCCAGGTCCTCCCGGGCCTCTGCCTCGGCATAGCTCAGCTCTGAATCCCGCAGGACGGCGGAATAGCTTCTGTTCTCCTCCAGGGTCTGACGGATCGCCTGTGCCGGAGCGGAAGCCTCCGCCCGGTCCACGGCGGCGCTGACGCTGTAAGCGGACGCGCCGATGCTGACAGGCAGGAGCAGCCGCAGCAGCACCAGAGCCCACAGCCCATAGCGCAGCCCTGCGCTCATGCGTCTGCCAAAAAGGGCGCGGATAAGCAGCACGAAAAGAATCAGCACTGAGGACGAAACGATCCATTCAAGCATGGCGCGCCTCCTTCAAGATCCGTTCCAGCTCCGCGATCTCCTCCTCGGTCAGGGCGCAGTCCTCCGTCATGGCGCTGAGGAGCAGGCCCAGGCCGCCGGGCTTCACCTTTTCCAGGCAGGAGCGAGCCTCCCGCCGCACGGCGTCCTCCCGTGCCAGGAGCGGCGTAAAGAGCTTGCTGCGGCCCGTGGCGTCCACCGCCACGGCTCCCTTCTCCGCCAGCCGGGTCAGCATCACGTTCACGGTGGCCTTGGTCCAGCCCGTGTCCCCGGCCAAGGCCGTCACCAGCTCCCCAATGGTGCGGGGTGCGGCCTCCCAGAGCAGATTCATCAGCTTCCATTCTCCTTCAGACAGGGTATAGCGCATGGCAAGGACCTCCTTAAAGCAAAGGTTGACATTTGTTATCCTCGCTTAGACTATACTACGGCGGATAACAAATGTCAACCTGTTTCTTGCAAAAACGGGAGCGGCCTTGATAGGCTGCTCCCGTTGAAAGCTTAATGACTGCCGCTGACCTTGATTTCCTCGCCCTCGGCGGTGACGGAAATGATCTTGAAGGGATCCAGATAATTCTGAATGATCAGCTCGGTGACGGCGTCCTCCACCTCCCGCTGGATGCAGCGGCGCAGATTCCGGGCACCGTAGGCGGCGGAATAGGACTTCTTCACCAGGGCGTCCAGCAGGGCCTCGTCGTAAACCAGGGTGTAATTCTTCTCGGCCATGGACTCGGCGAGCTCCCTCATCATGATATTGGCGATGCCCTTGAAGTTCTCCTCGCTGAGCTTATTGAAGTAGACGATCTCGTCCACACGGTTGATGAACTCGGGGCGCAGGAAGTCGTTGAGGGCCTTGACGGCCTTTTCCTTCCCCTGCTCGTTCACCGTCTGATTGAAGCCCACGGAGCCGGAGCCCTTTCTCTCGCTACCCGCGTTGGTGGTCATGACGATGATGGTATTCTCAAAATTGACGGTGCGGCCGTGAGCGTCGGTGATGTGGCCGTCGTCCAGAATCTGCAGGAGAATGTTCATCACGTCGGGATGGGCCTTCTCGATCTCGTCAAAGAGGATGACGGAATAGGGCTTGCGGCGGATCTTCTCCGTTAGTTGGCCCGCCTCGTCGTAGCCTACGTATCCCGGAGGGGAGCCGATGATGCGGCTGACCGCGTGCTTCTCCATAAACTCGGACATATCCAGGCGGATCAGGCTCTCCGGGGAGGAGAACATATCCGCCGCCAGCCGCTTGACCAGCTCCGTCTTGCCCACGCCCGTGGAGCCCACGAAGATGAAGGAGGCGGGCTTGCGCTTGGCGGAAATGCCCACGCGGTTGCGCTTGATGGTGCTGCAAACGATGCGGATGGCCTCGTCCTGGCCGACGATATGCTCCTTCAGCCGGTCCTCGAGATGGGCCAGACGTTCAAACTCGTCCTCCCGGATGCTGGAGGCGGGGATTTTGGTCCAAAGCTCGATGACCCGGGCCAGAGCGTCCAGTGTCAGCTCCGGGTAGCCGGCGGCGTTAAGCGTCGTCAGCTCCTGCTCCAGCTGAAGCTGCTGGCTCTTGATCTCCGCAAGGCGGGCGAAGTTCTGCTCGGACTCGTTGTCGGCGGAAAGAAGCAGCTCACGCTCCTTGTCCAGATCCTCCTTCTCCCTCTGGAGAACGGCCATGCGGGCCAGGTTTTTATTATGCAGGTTAATTTCAGAGCAGGCCTCGTCGATAAGGTCGATGGCCTTGTCCGGCAGATAACGGTCCGTGATGTAGCGCTCGGAGAGAAGCACCGCCTGGCGGGCCATGGCGTCGGAAATCTTCACCATGTGGAAGCCCTCATAGTAGCCCGCGATGCCCTTGATGATCTCCACCGTGTCCTCGATGGAGGGCTCGTTGACCGTGACGGGCTGGAAGCGGCGCTCCAGGGCCGCGTCCTTCTCGATGTACTTGCGGTA
>CAMVOG010000180.1 GCA_947169005.1 uncultured Clostridia bacterium
GGGGAGCGGGCCGCCGGAAACCGGGGCCGGGTCTTTCTCTTTACCAACGCCGACACGGTGCGGATGTATAAAAACGACAGGCTGCTGCGGGAATACGACCACAGCGGCTCCCCCTGGCCCCACCTGGACAAGCCCCCCATTGAGGTGGATGACTTCGTGGGCAGGCTATTGGAGGAGGAAGAGGGCTTTCCCCCGAAGCAGGCGGAGCTGGTGCGGGCGATTCTCAATCACGCGGCCCGCTTCGGCTCGGAAAAGCTGCCGCCCCGCATTCTTTTGAAGGCGGGCTGGCTGATGCTGCGCTACCGCATGCGCTTCCAGGACGCTTACCGGCTCTACGGCAAGTACGTGGGGAGCTGGGGCAAGGAGGCCACCGTTTACCGCTTCGACGCCGTGAAGGACGGCGAGGTGGTGGCCAGCGTGACGAAGACGCCCTTCACCGCCCTTTCCCTGCGGGCGGAGAGCCCCCGCCGCCGTCTGACAGAGGCCGCGACCTATGACGCGGAGCCCGTGCGGCTCTCCATGCGGGATCAGAACGGGAATCCCCTCCCCTTTTACGGGGGCTGGGTCCGTTTCCGCACCGAGGGGCCCATCGCCCTCATCGGCCCCGCCGAGACGGTGCTGCGTGGCGGCCTTGGCGGCACCTACGTGCGCACCGTGGGTGAGAGCGGCACCGCCGCACTGACGGTGGAGGCCGAGGGCGCCGAGCCCGTGCGGCTGGAGTGGACCGTGGAAAAGATATAACTGCGTACTGCGTTCTGCTGCTGAGTACGTATTAGGAGGAAAAACCATGCAAGACCGTTCCAAGGTGATCTTCGGCAACCCCATGCGGCTGAAGACCGTCAAGAAGGCCGAGCGCTCCAAGGAAAAATTCGCGCGCAAATTCGGGGATGATTCCGGCGTGGACTACCCCATTCTCCTGCGCCAAAACCCGACTCTCTACCCCGCTTTGGGCGTGGAGGAGATCCGCGTGGGGGTGGGAAGCGGCGAGCCCCGGCCCTTTGACGAGGAAAAGGGCCTCATTGTGGGCAATATCCGCATGGGCTTCGGCCACTACCGCATCGCCATCGCCATGGCCTCGGCGGCCCACGCCCTGGGCTATACGCCCTATTGGATGGACCTCAACTCCTTCCCCCAGACCACCTGCACCAAGGTGATCGGGGCCCAGAACGAGCTCTATTCCCTGGGCTCCCGCCTGTCTCAGAAGGTGGGGCTCTTCAACAAGCTGGTGTGGGAGCCCATGAACTATGAGGGCTTCCGTCAGCTCAGCTACAACGCCTCCGACCAGAAGAACGCGGAGCTGATGGCCCCGGTCTTCGGCCGCGTGCCCAAGGACATGCCGCTGATCGCCACCCACGTCTGGCCCGCCCAGGCGGCCCTTCACGCGGGGATGAAGCATGTGGTGAACGCCATTCCGGACAACTGGCCCATGGCCCTGCATCTGGCGGAGGGGAGCCTGCATCTGGTGCAGACCCATCAGAGCTATATGGGCTACCGCATTCTGAACGGGATGCAGAAAAAGGACGTACTGCTGCCCATGCCCGCGGACAGCCTGCAATACGTGGGCCATTACGTGGACCACGATCTGGTGAGCCACATGGAGGAGGACTGCGCCGCCCGGCTGGCCCGGAAGGAGCGGGGCGAGCCCATGCGCTTTCTGCTGACCATCGGCGGGGCCGGGGCCCAGCGGGCCCTCTTCGCCGCCGTGATCCGCCGCCTGCTGCCCGCCGTGCGGGAGGGCCGCGCCGCCCTTTTCGTGAACGTGGGGGACTACCTCAACGTGTGGGAGGAGCTGGCAAAGACCGTTGAGGGACTGGAGGAGCTGGCGGAGCTCCACTTCAACGACTGGGACAACACCGCGCGCTTTGCGGAAGCCGCGCTGACGGAGCCCGTGACGGGGGTACACGCCTTCTACCACGAGGACATCTTCCAGGCCGTCTACTGCACGAATCTGCTGATGCGCCCGGCGGACGTGCTGCTCACCAAGCCCAGCGAGCTCTCCTTCTACCCCATTCCCAAGCTCTTTCTGAAGCGAGTGGGCGGGCACGAGCGCTGGGGCGCCATCCACGCCGCCGAAATGGGGGACGGGACCCTGGAATGCGAGGACCTGCCCCACACTTTGCAGATGGTGGACCTGCTTTTGGAGGACGGCAGCTTCCTGGAGGAAATGTGCCGGGCCATTGTGAAAAACAAGTCCATCGGCCTCTACGACGGGGCTTACAGGGCCGTGGAGCTGGCAATGGGGCTGAAGGATTAAAACTGACCGCAGCGCTCCGCTTTGCACAATGCACTAAGCACTACGCACAAGAATAAAAGTGAGGGAAAAGAAATGGAAGAACAAAAGCGCCTGAGCACACGCTCAAAGGTATCCTACGGCCTGGGGGCCGTGGGAAAGGACATGGTCTACATGCTCTCGGCCAGCTACGTTCTCTACTATTTCCAGGACGTGCTGGGCGTGAACGCCATCGCCATGGGCGTCATTCTGCTGATCGCCCGGGTCTTTGATGCCTTCAACGACCCCATCATGGGCGTCGTGGTCGCCAAGACCAGGACCCGCTGGGGCAAGTTCCGCCCCTGGCTGCTGATCGGCACGCTCACCAACGCCGTGGTCCTCTTTCTCATGTTCGCCTGCCCGCCGACCCTTTCCGCAGGCGGTCTCGTGGCCTACGCCGCGGTCTTTTACATCCTTTGGGGCATGACCTATACCATGATGGACATCCCCTACTGGTCCATGATCCCCGCCTTCACCCGCTCGGGCCGTGAGCGCGAGAATCTGACCACCCTGGCCCGCTCCTGCGCGGGCGTGGGCTCCGCCATCATCACCGTCGTGACCATGATGGCCGTGCATTTCCTGGGCGGCGCTTTCGGCGGCACGGGTCCCAAGGAGATCGAGATCATCGGCTTCAAGTGGTTTTCCCTGATCGTGGCGGTGCTTTTCGTGCTTTTCACCGTTCTCACCTGCGTGAATATCAAGGAGCGCTCCACCGCCAGGATGGAGACCACCTCCGTCGGGCAGATGTTCAAGGCCCTGGTGCAGAACGACCAGGCCATGGCCGTTGTGGTGGCCATCGTCCTCATCAACTGCTCCATTTATCTGACCTCCAACCTCGTCATTTACTTCTTCAAATATGACTTTGGCGGCACCGCCTGGTATGGGGACTACACCCTGTTCAACACCTTCGGCGGGGCCATCCAGGTGCTGTCCATGATGCTCTTCTATCCCCTGCTGCGCAAGGGCGGCCTGTCGAACATCAAAATCTTCTTCGTGACCCTGGGGCTGGCCATTCTGGGCTATGTGGTCTTGCTGGGCCTTGCCTTCACCAACATGAACGTGGTCTATCTGCTCTTCATCCCCGCTTTCTGCATCTTCGCCGCCAACGGCATCCTCTCCATCCTCACCACCGTGTTCCTGGCCAACAGCGTGGACTACGGCGAGGTGAAGAACGCCCGCCGGGACGAGAGCGTCATCTTCTCCATGCAGACCTTCGTGGTGAAGCTGGCCTCCGGCATCGCGGCCTTCGCCGCCTCCATCTGCCTGGCGGTCAACAAACTCAGCGACGCCGCCGTGACTGAGGCGGACCAGACCGTGGACTTCGCCGCCGCCGTTTCCCAGAGCGCCAAGGCGGGCCTGCGCATGACCATGACCGTCCTGCCCATCATCGGCCTGGTGGTGGCGGTGCTGTGGTTCCGCCGCCGCTATAAGCTGAACGAGGCGAAGATGGCCGAGATCAACGCCGTGCTGCAAAGCGGCAAGGGAGAGCGCGTATGATCCGCCGCTTTGAGGGGGAGCGCCCCGCCTTTCTGCTGGAAACGGAGCGCACGAGCTACGCCTTCCGGGTGCTGCCCTCGGGCCATCTGGAGCAGCTGTATTACGGGCCCCGCATCCACATCAAGGAGGCGGAGGACCTGGCCTCCCTGGCCCAGCAGCGGGCCTTTGAGCCGGGAAACAGCATCGTCTATTCCCCGGACTACCCTTTGTTCATCCCGGACGATACGCCCCTGGAATTTTCCTCCCAGGGCAAGGGCGACCTGCGGGAGCCCTGCCTGGCTCTGAGCCTTCCCGACGGCTCACGCACGGCGGACCCGCGCTTTGTTTCCGCCGAGATCACAGAGGAAAAGCGGTCCCCGACAGGGCTCCCCGCCGCCTACAATGAGGACGGCAAGGCCGAGCAGCTGCGGGTGTATCTGGAGGACGAGGCGGGGCTTCGTCTGGAGCTGGATTACACCGTCTTCCCGGACTGCGACTGCATCTGCCGCGCCGCGCGGCTGACGAACACGGGCGCCGCCCCCCTGCGGCTGGAGCGGCTCATGAGCCAGCAGCTGGATCTTGTCGGCGCAGGCTGGGCCGTCACCTTCTTCCACGGAGCCTGGGCCCGGGAGATGGAGCGCTCCACCGTGACGCTGCCCGGCGGAACATCTGTGGTGGCGTCCCGCTCGGGCTCCTCCTCCAACCGGGCTACTCCCTGCTGCATGGCCCACGAGCCGGAGGCCACCGAGACCGCGGGCCTCTGCTACGGCTTCAACCTCATTTACAGCGGCAATCACTACGGGGCCGTGGAGGTCTCCCCCTTCGGCAAGACCCGCATCGTCCAGGGCATACAGCCCGAGGGCTTCTCCTGGCAGCTGGGCCCCGGCGAGAGCTTTGACAGCCCCGAGGCGGTGCTTTGCTGCTCCGGCGAGGGCTTTGGGGAGCTGAGCCGCAGCCTGCACCGCTTCACACGGGAGCATATCGTGCGCGGCGAGTGGAAGCGCAAGCCCCGCCCGGTCCTGCTCAACAGTTGGGAGGCCTGCTACTTTGACATTTCTGAGGCGGGGCTTCTGTCCCTGGCCAAGAGCGGCCGGGAGCTGGGCATTGAGCTTTTCGTCATGGACGACGGCTGGTTCGGGGAGCGCTCGGACGACTCCACCTCCCTGGGAGATTGGGAGGTCAACACCAAAAAGCTG
>CAMVOG010000181.1 GCA_947169005.1 uncultured Clostridia bacterium
CTCTCTGACGGCCAACGGCGTCGATCTCGTCGATGAAGATGATAGCCGGGGCGGCCTTCTTGGCCTGCTCAAACAGATCGCGGACACGGCCTGCGCCGACGCCCACATACAGCTCCACAAAATCGGAGCCGGAGATGGACAGAAACTGCACGCCGGCCTCGCCCGCCACAGCTTTGGCCAGCAGGGTCTTGCCGGTGCCCGGAGGGCCGACCAGCAGCACGCCCTTGGGGATGCGGGCGCCGATCTCGGTGAAGCGCTTGGGGTTTTTGAGGAACTCCACGATCTCCTGCAGTTCCTCCTTCTCCTCCTCGGCCCCGGCCACGTCCTTGAAGGTGACCTTGTTGCGCTCGGGAGAGCCCAGGCGGGTGCGGGCCTTGCTGAACTTCATCACGCCCTTGTCGCCGCCCGCGCCTCGATTCATCAGCACGAACCAGACGATGATAAAGACCACCATGATGATGACATAGGGCAGGAAGCTGAGCCACCAGGGGGTCTCCCAGCCCACCTTATAATCATAGTCCTTCAAGGTGCCGTCCGCAAACTGCTGCTCCACCAGCTCGTTCATATCCTCATAGAAGACGCCGAAGCTGTACAGGTCGCATACGGCGACTAGGGCCCCCTCGTAGGGCTCCCGCAGGCGCATGGTCAGCGTAGTGCCCTCGATGGTGAAGGACTCAACCTTCTCCTGCTCAAAGAGGTGGCGCATATCGGAATACTTCATGCCCTCGGGCTCGTTGCCGCTCATCAGCATAAAGATGACCGCCAGCACCACGATAGCAATCAAGATATAAAATCCGATGTCAAAACGTCTGTTTTTCTTCTGATTGTTCAAGCTGTGACCGATCCTTTCTCAATCCTCAGAGGTCTGTTTGCAGTATTCGGGCTTCAAAATGCCGATAAAGGGCAGGTTTCTGTAGCGCTCGGCATAGTCCAGGCCATAGCCGACCACAAAGGCGTCCTCGATGGAAAAGCCAACGTACTCCGCCTCGATCTCCGCTTTCCGGCGGGAGGGCTTATCCAGCAGGGTGCAGATGCGGATAGAGGCCGGCTTGCGGTTCATGAGATACTTTTTCAGATAGCTCAGAGTACGGCCGCTGTCCAGAATATCCTCAATGATAACGACGTGGCGGCCCTCGATATCCCGGTTCAGATCCTTGGTGATCTTCACCGCGCCGGTGCTGGTGGTCTGGTCCCCATAGGAGGATACGGCCATAAAGTCGATATCACAGTAAAAATCAATATCCCGCATGATGTCCGCCATAAAGACGAAGCAGCCCTTGAGGACGCCGACAAAGAAGGGGTTTTTCCCTTCATAATCCCGCGCAAGCTGCGCGGCCAGCTCCCGCACCTTTTTCCGCAGCTCTTCCTCCGAAACCAGAACGGATTCGATATCGTTCGTAATGCTCATAAGCTCTCCCCGGCCGTCTCAGCGGCCTCTTTCCATTTTTTTACCGCGATTACGCAGTCCGCGTCCCGCGCGGCGCTCCGCTCCAGGTTGGCCCCATAGGGCAGCAGCGCCAGCACGCCCGCCTCGTCCGCAATCACGGGCACCCGATCCCGCAGGCGGGCCGGTATTTTTTCCTCTATCATCCACTTTTTCAGACTCTTGGCGCCCAAGGCCCGGTCCAGCAGGACCCGGTCCCCGACGCGCCGGGACCTGAGAGTGATTATACCATATAGATCCGCTTTTTTGAAGCAAAAAACTTGCTCCGCCTCTTCTTTTTTTATCTCCGCGCCCCAATAGAGCGCAAGACCCGCCTGGGGATTCGGGACCCATTCACCCCAGCGAAGCGGCGTTTCCGGGAGCCTTTGCGCTTCCGGCTCCCGCGGAAGCAGCAGCAGCGCGTCATATTCCCGCAGGGCCAGGGCCCCGCCCGGAAGCTGAACGCGGGCCGAAGGTCCGGCCCGGACAAGGCCTAAAACGGCCTCCGTCCGCTCGGCGCTCAGCCGCAGACCAAGGCGCTCCGCCGCGGAGCGCAGGGCGCGCAGAGCAAGAGGCCGCGGCGCTTTTCCCAGGGAAGAAACGGAAAAGGCAAAGCCGCCATCCCGCTCAGTCGGCGGCAGCAGCGTCTCGGCCTGCCCTGTCAGAAAAGCCTCATCCTCCCAAAGACGTTCCGCGCAGGCGGAGGCGGAGTGCAGGAAGGTGGGATACTCCTCCATCAGCTGGGGCATGACCCGATGCCTCAGGCGGTTGCGGGCATATTCGTCCCCTTTGTTGGTGGAGTCCTCCACCCATCGAAGGCCATTTGCTTCCAGATACCGCAGAATGTACTTCCGCTCCGTTTGAAGCAGAGGGCGGATATAGATGCCCCGCACCGGCGGGATGCCCGCAAGCCCCCGCAGTCCGGCCCCACGGGCCAGGTCCATCAGCATGGTCTCGGCGTTGTCCTCTGCCTGGTGGGCAGTCGCCACCCGGCTGCCAGGGACTATCGCCGCCGTTTCCTCAAAGAAAGCATAGCGCAGCCGCCGGGCGGCCTCCTCCACGCTCAGATGCTCCCGGGCGGCAAGGGCCGCCGCGTCGCCGGAGCCGGAGAACAGCTCCACACCCCACTCCGCGCAGAGGGACGCCACGAAGCCCGCGTCCCGCAGGGATTCCTCTCCCCGCAGGCCGTGCTCGAAGTGGGCGGCGTAGAGCCGCAGGCCGCGCTCCTTCCGCAGGCTCAAAAGCCAGTGGAGCAGGCAAACGGAATCCGCCCCCCCGGAAACGGCGCAAATCACCGCCGCGCCCGGCGGCAGCATCCCATGCCGATCCGCAAAGGCGGGCGAAAGGATCGCTCCCTCACTCTTCATGGACCCTGTCCACCGAAGCGTAGGTGGTATATTCCGGCAGCCACTGGAGCTCGATCTTCCCGGTGGTGCCGTGGCGGTTTTTCAAAACGATGCACTCAGCCAGATTGGGGTTTTCCGTTTCCTTCTGGAAATAATCCTCACGATAGAGGGCCAGGACGATATCCGCGTCCTGCTCCAGGGAGCCGGACTCACGCAGGTCCGAAAGGACCGGGCGCTTATCGGCGCGCTGGACGTTGGCGCGGGAGAGCTGGGACAGACAGATAACGGGCACGTTCAGCTCCTTCGCCATGATCTTCAGCATACGGGAGATCTCCGAAACCGTCTGCTGGCGGCTCTCAAAGCTGTCTCCCCCGCCGGCGCTGTTCATGAGCTGTAAATAGTCGATGATAACGAGGCCCAGATTTTCCACCCGGCGGCACTGGGCATTCATTTCCGAAACCGTCAGCATGGAGTTGTCGTCAATGAGGATGCCCGTCTTGCTGATGACGGTGGCGGCGGCAATGATCTTTTTCCAGTCATCCGGCTTAATATCGCCCGTCTGCAGCTTGCGGCTGTCTACATAGGCCTCGCTGGACAGCAGGCGCGTGGCAAGCTGTTCCTTGGACATTTCCAGGGAAAAAATGGCCACCTTCACGTCCTTTGCCTTCGCCACGCTGAGGGCGATATTCAGGGCGATACTGGTCTTGCCCATGCCGGGGCGGGAGGCCAGCAGGATAAGGTCTGACTTGTTCAGACCCATGATGATCTTGTCCAGCTCCGAAAGGCCCGTGGGCAGGCCGGGGATCTCGCCGCCGTTCTTGGCGATCTCGCCCAGGTGCTTGTAAACGCCGCCGATGATGGTGGAAACGGGCTCCAGGCCGCCGGTAGTTTTCCCCTGGCGCAGGGCATAGATACGCTGCTCCGCCGCCTCCAGGACCTGGTCGGCCTCGGCGTTCCCGGCGGCTACCATGGCGCTGATATCCGCCGCGGTCTCCGCGATGGCCCGCAGCAGCGCCTTGTCCCGGACGATCCGCACATAGTGGCGCACGTTGGCGGCCGTGGGGGTCACGTTCATCAGCTCCGCAAGATAGGCGGTGCTGTTGTCCTTGGCCACGCCGTTCAGCCGCATCTGCTCTAAAATCGTCACCGGGTCGATGACCTGGGAATAATTGAACATGGAGCAGATGGTCTCATAGATATCGCGGTTCGCCGTCAGATAAAAGTCCGCGGGCTTCAGGAGCGTCATGACCTCCGAAACGCAGCGGGCGTCGATGAGCATCGCGCCCAGGACCGACTGCTCGGCCTCGGCACTGTGAGGCATCTGCTTTACCAGCAGCTCATCCAAATCCCTTCACCACCCTTGCATGGCCCTTCGGACCTCTTATTCCTCGGCTACCTGCACCTTCAGCATGCCGCTGACCTCGTGGCCCAGCTTGACCTTCACCTCATAGGTGCCGTAGGTCTTGATGGGCTCGGCGGGCAGAATGCGGTTTTTCTCCAGCTCGATGCCGTACTGGGCGCTGAGGGCGTCCGCGATCTCCTTGGATGTAACGGCGCCGAAGGGCTTGCCGCTGCCGCCGGCCTTGGCGCTGATCTTTACGCACATGTCCTTGAGCTGGGAGGCGATCTCCCGCGCTCTCTCCTTCTCCTTCTCAAGCTGGGCCGCCTTGGCCTTTTCCTGGAGCTTGAAGGTATTCAGATTATCCGCCGTGGCGATGATGGCGAGCTTGCGGGGCAGGAGGTAATTGCGGGCGTAGCCGTCGGAGACCTCCTTGAGCTCGCCCTTCTTCCCCTGGCCCTTCACGTCCTGCTGTAAAATCACTTTCATTTTTGTTCTGTCCTTTCCATATCGTTGTCGCTTACGCTGTTGTTGTCCAAAAAGGCGTCTATCGCCCCGAGCAGCTCACCCAGCACCGTCTGGGCGCTCTTGCCCTGGATCTGGGCCCCGGCCTGGGAGCGGTTGCCGCCGCCGCCCAGCTTCTCCAGTATGAACTGCACGTTCACGTCCCCGATGGAGCGGGCGGAGATATTCACGGTATCGGCCCCGCTGTACAGGACGAAGGAAGCGTTGATGCCCGTGATGTTCAAAAGCTCGTCCGCCGCCTGGGCCGCGATGATGCGGTCCTGCTGGCTGTCCAGCGCGGCGATGGCGAT
>CAMVOG010000182.1 GCA_947169005.1 uncultured Clostridia bacterium
GGAGCCCCGCTTCTCCCCCGCCGCGCCGCCTCCCCCGCCCCCGGAGGCCGTTCCCCGCCGCTGGCGCTATGACTTTGCCACCAATACGGTGGACGCCGCCTCCTTCCCCTTCCGAAGCTGGGCCAAGCTGGGCAAGGAGGTTTTGTACAACGGCGAGGACCTGCTTTCCGCCGGGGACAGCATGGGCGACGGACGCCTGCGGGAGGCCCTGGCCAAGTATCTGCGGGAGTTTCGCGCCGTGGACTGCGAGGCCGGGCAGATCGTCATCGGCGCGGGGATGGAATACCTGCTGATGCTGCTCTGCCGCCTGCTGCCCGGCTCCCTGCGCTTCGCCGTGGAGGACCCGGGCTATCAACGCACCGCCTCCGTCCTGGCGGGCAGCGGGCGTGAGCTTTGCTTCCTCCCCCTGGATGAGGAGGGGCTGCTGCCCGAGGCCCTCGAAAAGAGCGGTGCGCAGGCGGCCTGCGTCACGCCCTCCCACCAGTTCCCCACCGGGGCCATCATGCCCGTTCCCCGCCGCATCGCCCTGCTGAAATGGGCCAACGACGGGGCCGCGCGCTACGTGGTGGAGGACGATTACAACGGCGAGTTCAGCTTCTCCGGGCGGCCCATCCCCGCCCTGCAGGGCATGGACAGCCGCCGGGTGATCTATATGAGCACCTTTTCCCGGGTGCTGGCTCCCTCCATCCGTATCGCCTATATGGTGCTTCCCTGGGAGCTGCTGGCCGAGAGCCGGGAGCTGCTGCGGGCCTATTCCTCCACCGTTTCCCGCTTTGAGCAGAACACCCTGGCCTCCTTCATCGAGGGGGGGTATCTGTCCAGGCATCTGAGCCGCATGAAGACTCTTTACCGCCGCCGCCGGGACACTCTTCTGGAGCTGCTGGCCCCTTATCTGAAAAGCGAGGGGCTGCGGATCTCCGGCGTCGGGGCCGGGCTGCACCTGCTGCTGCGGGGCGAGCCGGAGGAGATCGGGACCATCAAGGCCCGGGCTGAGAGCCGGGGCGTGCGCGTAACGGGGCTGAACGACTACCGTTTCCGGGCGGAGGGTCCGGAAAACACGCTGCTTCTCGGCTATGCGGGCATGGACGAGGGGCGGCTGGCAGAGGCCGTGAGGCTGCTTTTTGAGGATAAATAAAGCGAGGCCATCGGAAGCGATGGCCTCGTTTAGCTTTACATATCCTGATAAACGGCCCGGGAGCCGCCGATATACTTGGGGCGGGTGCGCGCGCAGAGCAGCAGCGCCTCCCCGATATGGTTCAGACTCAGCCGGACCGGGACGGCCACCCTCCGCAGGTGCATGCCGATGAGCGTGCCGCCGATATCCATGCCCGCGTCCGCCACGATGGTTTCCACAGCCACCGGGTCCTTGAAATTGGCCCAGGCCGTCACGGCGAAGGAGCCGCCCGCATGGGGCTGGGGCACCGCGTTCACGATCTCGAAGCCCTTGGCCTCCGCCAGCTCGCGCTCCACGATCAGCGCCCTGTTCAGATGCTCGCAGCACTGGACCGCCAGGTAGATGCCCTTTTCCCGTAAAAGCGGATAAATGCCCGCAAATGCCGCCTGGGCCGCCTCCAGGCTGGAGCCCTTGCCGATGCGGGCCCCCACCAGCTCACTGGAGGAGCAGCCCACCACGAGGACCTGCCCTTTTTTCAGGCCGGAGGCCGCCAGCAGTTCCTCCGTGGCCTGCTTTGCCTGGGCTGTGATCTCTTCAAACATATCCGTTGCTTCCTTTCCAAAAATGTTGTCTCAGCGCCGGGACCGCTGCCAGCGCATGGGTAAGCGCCACGGCGACCACCACGCCCACCAGCCCCTGCATCAGATTGGAGGGAATGCTGGTGAGAGCGCTTTCAAAACGCCCGAGGATAAAAGCCTTGTAGAGAAAATACCCCGCCGCCATGAACAGCTCCGCCGGGACCGCGGACGTTACCGTGCGCGGGAGCGTGAGCCGTCCCCCGCTGCCGTGGAGACTGCGCAGGAGCAGCGCGGCGAGCAGCGCCATACCGCCCTTAATGAGCAGCGTGCCGGGAACGTAGTAGGCATAGCCGGAGAGCAGGTCCGCCAGGGCGGAGCCCAGGCCGCCCGCCAGGAGACCGTACCAGGGGCCAAGCAGAAAAGCGGACAGCAGCACCAGCCCGTCCCCCAGGTTGGCATAGCCCGCCACGGTAGGGATATGGATCACCATGGTCGCCACACAGACAAGGGCGATCATCAGCGCCGTCAAAATCAGCTTTTCCAGTTTGTCGTTTTTCATGGTTTCGACCTCCTCTCTTGGGTATGGCCCTATGATAAAGGATTTTAGCCTCCTTTCAAGTACCAATTTCAGATTGTTTTATGGGGTCAGTTGGCCTTGCAGGGAATGAAAATGCCCGCGCTCAGATAGAGCGCGGGCGATGCTTTGCTGAAAAGTCGCTCAGCCGAGTTGGGCGGACTTACGGGCGATCAACTCCGCCACCAGGTCCACCGTGGCGTCAAAGCCCAGGTAATCCGTGTTGATGCAGAAATCGTAGTTCTCCGGATCGTCCCAGGTCTGGCCGGTGAAGGCCTCGTAGTAATAGGCCCGGCGGCGGTTGGTCTCCTTGATGAGCTTTTCCGCCTTTGCCGCGTCCGTCAGCGCGTACTTGCCGCTGATGCGCTCCCGGCAGCTTTCCAGGCTGGCGCTGGTGAAGATGCGCAGGGCGTCCTGCCGCTCCCGCAGGATATAGCTTGAGCAGCGGCCAAAGAAGATGGCGTTCCCCTTCCCGGCGGCGGCCATGATCTCCCGGGCCTGGGCGTCCCGCAGACTCTCGATCTCCCGCTGCTTCGTCACGGCAGGGATGCCTTCGCGGTTGTTGATGGTGGTGGTGTCCATAAAGGACGCAAGGAGGCCGGAGTGCCGGTTCTCCTTTGTTTTGCGCGGCTCCTCACGGGCGATGGGCAGCACGTCCAGCTCCAGGGACAGGACCGCGTTGTGATAGGGGTCCTGGAGGGAGTCAGGCGCGTCCTCGTCCTCGTCGTAAAAGGCCAGGGTCGCGCCGTGCAGGTCCACCCCGGAGTCCTCCACCGCCTTGGCGATCAGATCACCGTCGTAGACCGTATAACCCAGGCGCTCGGACAGGGCCCAGCCCATCTCGTTGCCGCCGGAGCCGTAGAGACCGTTAATGGAAATCAGCATAATGGGACCTCCTCATTTCTCGCGCCCCTCCCCGACCGGAGCCGGGGAGGGATATTCTTGGATCAGAAGCCGAACAGGCCAAACCAGGCCGGGAAGCCAAAGGCCACGATGACGATCATCAGCAGCGTCGGCACGAGACCTGCCTTGAACAGGTCCATGGCCGAGTAGTAGCCCGCGCCGTGGGTATAGAGGTAAATGGGCTCGGTGTAAAGCAGGGTGATGGTGGCCCCGGCCCAGAACACGGGGATCATGGCCAGAGGAACGGTGTACTGCGTGCCCACGATCTGGGCGATACCGATCATGATGGGCACGAAGATGGCCGCCACGGAGGGAGCCGTGGGGATCAGCACACGCAGGTAGCAGACCACGGCGCCGACGATCAGCATCACGGCGACGATGCTCATGCCGCCAAGGCCGGAGAAGAGCTTGTCGGCGATCCAGGTCATGGCGCCGGTGGAGTTCACGCAGCCCATGGTGATGGCCACGGAGCCCACCATCATCAGCAGGTTCCAGTCCGCCTCACGGACGTAGCTCTTCCAGTCCATCAGATCGATGCCGGGCATGAACATGAGGAAGAAGGCGCAGCCCGCCACGACGGTGGTATTGAGAGCGGGGACCCAGGTGCCGGCAAACCAAAGGAGAATGGTGAGCACGATGATGATAATGGCCTTCTTCTCCTTGCCCTCCATGCCGCCCAGCTTGTCGCGCTCGGTGAACACGGCCTTCTGCGCCTCGGCAGGCATAGCCTCGGGCTTGAAGATGGCGATCAGCGCGATGGAGACCAGGAGGCACATGATCAGGGCGAAGGGCAGGCACATGACGAACCACTGGAGGAAGCTGATGTTGATGCCCTCAGCCTGCAGGAGGCTCTGGGCAATCAGGTTGCCGGGAGAGCCCGCCGGGGAGATGAAGCCGCCGTTGCCGCAGGCAAAGGGCAGGCCGATCATCAGACACTTGCCGAGCTGGGACTCGCCGGGCTTGAGGCCCGCGGACTTCAGGAACATGAAGATGATGCCGTAGAACATAATCAGCGTTCCGAAGTTGGACAGGAAGCCGGACATCAAGGTCGCCGTAAAGAGGAAGCCGAAGACCAGGACCTTCGGATTGCCCTTGGAGATCTTGGTGATCCAGGCGGAAATGCGCATGGGAATCGTGGTGTTGGACAAAGCGCCGGTCACACCGAAGCAGAAGAACACGAAGAAGAAGCTCGTGCCGCCGAAGTCGGCGTAGACCTTGGCAAGGGTCGTGATGTCAAAATAAGGCAGCAGGACCATCAGCGTCAGGCAGGACACGGCCAGCGGCGCGACCTGGCAGACGAACAGAACGATGGCCCCCAGAAACACGCCGATGGAGGCCATGCCGGCCTCTGTCAGCCCCTCAAAGGGCGGGAGCAGCGTGAATCCGGCAATGAGGATCACGGCGGCGATAAAACCGAATATGCGTTTACGGGCGACCTTCGGTGCGCCCTCTCCTTCTAACTTTTTTGGCTTCATAAGGATAAATTGACCTCCTTATCAGGGGCCCCGTGGGGAGGGCCGGGCGGATCAACCGATAGCGCAGGTAAGGCCGCCGTCGATCACGAGGACGTGGCCGTTGATCATACAGGCAGCGGGAGAAGCCAGGAATACGGCCAGGGCGCCGATCTCGATGGGCTCTCCGAAGCGGTGCATAGGCATATCACGCCCGATCTGCTCAATGAAGCTGGGGGGCAGATCGGCGTCCAGGTCAGAGTGGAAG
>CAMVOG010000183.1 GCA_947169005.1 uncultured Clostridia bacterium
TCATCAGTCGCCTGCGGGCGACAGCTTCCCCCAAGGGGAAGCCAGGAGACGCTTCTCGCTACCGTCTTCTTAAAAAATGATAGCTGTTAGAAATCCCCAATCGGCTCTTTCGCGGCTTCGGAGGCCCGAAACGCGGTTTTACAAGGCCGCTTCCGCGGCTGCTCCGCTCAGCCTTCGGGCGATGAAGGCCTGCACCTCTTCCTTCGGCAGCTCCAGCGCCACGGCCAGCTCCCCGAACAGCAGCTCCTCCGCCCGCTTCATGTAGCGCTCGTCCAGGGCGCCGAACTTTTTCTTCTGCTCCTCCGCCTCCCGGCGCTTGGCATAGAGGGACATGGTCAGCTCCACCAGCTCCGAGCAGTCATAGCGCTTGATGCGGCTCTCGTAATAATCCGAAAGCTGGCGCAGGACCTTGTTGTGATAGGGCTCCGCCCGCACGGTGGGGATGGCGTCGATGAGCTCCATGGCCTCCTCGCGGGTGATGACGGGGCGCATGAACACCTTGTCGTTATCCGTAGGCGTCGTGACGCTGCACTTCTGATAAAGAGGCCGCAGACAGTAGACGGAATACTCCTCCCTGGAATGGGGCTGTCTCCGCTGCTCGATGGCCTCCACCACGCAGACGCCCATGCCCCCGTAAATGATCTGATCGCCTACCGCAAACATGCCCTTACCTCCATGCTCTGCCCTGAAATATCTTAGACGCGGGCTTTCGCCCGCGTCTATTATAACATATTTTTGCAGATTATGTAAGCGTTTTTTATTTGCTTTCTATTCTTTTCCCTGCTATATCGCAGCTGCGGCACAGGCCTGTGAGCAAGCGGGGCTTATTCCCCGGCGTCATTCTTCTTGAAAAGATAGGTCAGAATATCCTTTCGGGTGATGATGCCGATGAAGGAATCCACATCGTCCACCACAGGGACAAAATTGGTGTTCAGCACCCGCTCAAAGAGCTTTTCCACGGGCTCCGTGATGCGCACGGGCGGGTTGCGGCCCGGCTCCACCAGGTTTTTGATGTAGTCGTCCTCCAATTTATAAATGTTGATCTGCTCCAGGGGCCTCTCTGTGTTTTCCCCCTTCACAAGATACCAAAGCAGGTCCCCCTCCCGGATGGTGCTGTAATACTTGCCGTCCCGGGTGATGACGGGAATGGCGGAATAGCCGTGAAAGGCCATTTTCTCCAGGCTCTGACGGACGGAATAATCGTCGTATATATAGGCCACCTCGACCTTGGGCTTCAAAAACAGGGCAATGTTCAAGACACTTCTCCTTTCCAGGGCCGGAGCTCCGGGTCTCTCCCGAAAACCGCTTCCTTCCCGGTCCTATTCTATGATAGCATACTTCCTTTCAGAAATCATTACAAATTTTTAAAAAGATAACGGAAGCGTGCCGACGGCGTATAGTTACCGTATTTTGGGAATACAATAGGAGCGGAATACAGCGGGGAGGGATGAGGATGGCAAAGAAAAAAGGAAAGCGGACCGCGGACGAGCTGAAGCGCCTGCGGAGCGAACTGAGCGAAGTCAACTACGAGCTGCATGGGGCCTACCGCAGCTTCAACGACGCGGTGGAGGAGCCGCTGATCCAGTCCAGCATCTTTGAGATCAACATGCTGCAGGAACGGCACAGCTATCTGCTGCGCCGGGTCAAGGCCCTCATGGAGGCCGGAGAGGAGGCCGCCCCGTGAGTCTTCTGGTCACGACAGCTCTGATTTTAGGCGGAGTGCTAGCCCTGGTGGCCCTGGTGCGCTTCTTCCTCTCTCCCCTACGGACGCTGACGAAGCTCCTGGTCAACACGGCCCTGGGCTTCGGGGCTCTGCTGCTCCTGCGCTGGCTGGGAGGGTACATAGGCGTCACTCTGGGAATTAACCTTTTCAACGCCCTGGTGGTGGGCATCCTCGGCCTCCCCGGCCTGGGGCTGCTGCTGATGCTGAAATGGATATTTTGAGTTTTTAGTTTAAAAGATTAAGAGCTGAAAGTTGAAAGAACTGTACACGCTTTACAAATACAATACATATATCTGACAAGGGTTGTCTTCCACATCATATTTTCTATGACAGCCGGATGCTTTAAACCATTATCTTTAAACCATTAATCTGCTTCCCACAGCTCCCGCTCATGCTGACGCAGAAACGCGGGCAGATGCGCAAAGCAGTCCAGCGCGAGCTCGCCCGTCACGGCGCCGAAGCCGTAGGCGGCGTGGATGAAGGGGACCCCGGCGGCGTGGGCGGCGTCGCAGTCGCCCTGGGTGTCCCCCAGGTAGACGACGGCGAGGCCGTTGCGCCGGGCGACGAGGGCGATGTTCTCTCCCTTGCTGAGCTCCGTGTTGCCGAAGCATTCCCGGTCGTCAAACCAGTCCCACAGGCTGTGGGCCGTTAAAAAGGTCTCGATATACCCGCTCTGACAGTTGGAAACGATGGCGAGGAAGTAGTCTTTTTTCAGCTCTGCAAGGGTCTCCTCCAGCCGCGGATAGAGGACGCCGCCCTCGGCGGCCAGGACTTCATGCTCCCTGTCGCCGCAGAGGTCCATCAGCCGCCGCTGCTCGGCCTCCGTCCGCTCGGGAAAGAGGCGGCGGGCGATCTCGTCCATCTGCTTGCCCATAAGGGCGTGGACTCCCTCCACGGAAATGCCCTCGGGCTTCCCGTTTTCCGCCATGACGGCGGACCAGGCCCGGCTGACCCCGGCGGCAGAATCCCACAGGGTCCCGTCCAGGTCGAATAGGACCGCTTTTTTCATTCCTTTTCCCCCTTTGCCCGCTCCATATAGACCATCAGCGCCGCAATATCCGCCGGGCTGACGCCGGAAATGCGGCTGGCCTGGCCGAAATTGGCGGGGCGGATCTTATCCAGCTTCTGCCGGGCCTCGATACGCAGGCCGCCGATGGAGAGATAGTCGATATTCTCCGGCAGGACCTTGCTCTCCATGCGCTTGAATTCCTCCGCCTGCCGCAGCTGGCGCTGGATGTAGCCCTCATATTTTACGCGGATCTCTACCTGCTCCCGCACGGCCCGGGGCAGCTCCGGCCGATCGGGGTCAAAGAGGGCCAGGTCCGCGTAGCTCAGCTCCGGGCGGCGCAGCAGCTCCCCGAGCCCCACCCCGGAGGGCGGGACGGAGCTGCCCTTTGCCTCCAAAAAGGCACGCAGCTCCGGCGTAGTGGGGATATGGGTCTTGCGCAATCTGGCCTCTTCTTCCTGGACGAGCCGGTATTTTTCCTCCACCCGGCGCAGCCGCTCGTCGCTGACCAGGCCGATCCTATGCCCGATGGGGCAGAGACGCTCGTCGGCGTTGTCCTGTCGGTGCAGCAGCCGGTACTCACTGCGGGAGGTCATCATGCGGTAGGGCTCGTTGGTGCCCTTGGTCACCAGATCGTCGATGAGGGCCCCGATATAGCCCTGGCTGCGGTCAATGACCATGGGAGGCTCCCCCTTCAGCTTCAAGGCCGCGTTGACCCCGGCCACAAAGCCCTGGGCCGCCGCCTCCTCATAGCCTGAGGTGCCGTTGAATTGTCCGGCCCCGTAGAGCCCGGCGATCTTTTTCGTTTCCAGCGTGGGCAGCAGCTCCAGCGGGTCCACGCAGTCATATTCGATGGCGTAGGCCGTGCGCATGACTTCGGCGTGCTCCAGCCCCGGCAGGGTGTGGAGCATTTTGAGCTGCACGTCCTCCGGCATGGAGGAGGAGAAGCCCTGTACGTACAGCTCCTCGGTCTCCAGGCCCATGGGCTCGATGAAAAGCTGGTGGCGCTTCTTTTCCGCGAAGCGCACCACCTTGTCCTCAATGGAGGGGCAATAGCGGGGGCCTATGCCCTCGATGACGCCGGAATAGAGGGGGCTGCGGTCCAGATTCTCCCGGATGACCCGGTGGGTCTCCTCGTTGGTATAGGTCAGATAGCAGACCGCCCGATTCTCCGGGGCCCGCTCCGTCTCAAAGGAAAAGGGCTCCGGCTCCGCGTCCCCGGGCTGGACCTCCATGCGGGAAAAGTCCACACTGCGGGCGTTCACCCGGGGCGGAGTCCCGGTTTTGAAGCGGCGGAGAGAAAGGCCCAGCTCCCGCAGGCTGGCGGACAGGCTCGTAGCAGCGAACATCCCGTCGGGGCCGCCCTCCTGGGTCACGTCCCCCACGATGGTGCGCCCCGCCAGATCGGTGCCCGTGGCGATCACCACGGCCCGGACCGGGTGCGTCGCCCCCGTGCGGGTGCGGACCCAGGCCACGTGCCCGTCCTCCGCGCCGACGGCCACGACCTCGCCCTGTCTAAGGCGCAGATTCTCCTGTTTTTCCAGGGTATGCTTCATGATCTTCTGATATTCCCGGCGGTCCGCTTGGGCCCGCAGAGAGTGGACGGCGGGGCCCTTGCCCCGGTTCAGCATCCGATACTGGATGCAGGCCCGGTCCGCGGCCCTGGCCATTTCGCCCCCCAGGGCGTCCAGCTCCCGCACCAGGTGGCCCTTGCCCGTGCCGCCGATGGCCGGGTTGCAGGGCATATTGCCCACGGCGTCCAGGTTGATGGTAAAGCAGATGGTCTTCATGCCCAGCCGCGCCGCCGCCAGGGCCGCCTCGATGCCCGCGTGCCCCGCGCCGATCACGGCCACGTCGTAGCTTTCCGCCGGATAGTTCATGGTCTCGCTTCCTTTGCTTGCAGGTTACGGCTTATTGTATAGGATGCAAGGGAAAAAATCAAGAAGTCAGGCTCAATTCTCCAAACTTAATCCTTGACAAGCCGCCAGGATCGTATATAATTTTAATGTTAAACCTTTTGGAAAAATCTGAATGTGAGCTGGTGAAGATATGCTGAAAAATACCGAAAAAACCATGGACAAGATCGTGGCGCTCTGCAAAAACAGGATGGTTGTGATG
>CAMVOG010000184.1 GCA_947169005.1 uncultured Clostridia bacterium
TGATAAGCGATGCGGAGCAGCAGCCGGATCATGGCGCCCCCCAGCAGGAAGGAGCCCGCCCGGGCGACGCCGTTCTCGGGGGGCCGCTGGCCTCTGGCCCGCAGATTGGCCACCAGGCGGCGCTCGCTCTCCTCCGCGGCCAGGTGGATGGCGGCGGCCAGCAGCCGGTCAAAGTAGTGGAGGATGAAGGCCTGCTTCACGGTCAGGCCCTTATCCAGCAGGGCGCGGAAGGCGGGGTCCGCCTGCTCGGTCTCCAGGTCGAAATCCGGCACCAGCTCCCGCAGGGCCTCCGCCTGGCGGCCCCAGGCCGCCATCTGATCCGCGGGCCCGGGCGCGGGGACGGAGCCGGTCTCCGCGGGCACTCTCTCCCCGCTCCGGGTCCAGAGGCTCCCGTCCTCATTCTCCCAGGGCAGCTCCTCCGCAGGCACAGCCGCCGCAGGCACGGCCTCCGCCGCCTCCCCGGCTCCCGCAGTTCCCGCTGCCCCCGCCGCCCCCGCGGCGCCCAGGGCCTCCAGCTCCGCCCGCACCCGGGGCGACATGGCTTCACGTTTCTTCTTCATACGAAAGTCCTCCTTTTTGAAAAAAGATAAAAGATTAAAGATTAAAGATTAAAGATTAAAGATTGAAGATGAAAGATACTTTGAAACGCCGCGCCCTGTAGGGGCCACCGTCCTCGGTGGCCCGCATACGCCGCACCCCGTAGGGGCGGCCCCACTCCGGGGATTCCCTTCGGTCACAATCTGCCGACCGCATTGCGCCAGCAACGCCAGCGCCGCGGGGCGCTGAAATTCACCGCAGTGCGTTGGTCCACCGGCGGGCGCCCAAAGGGCGCCCCTACGGGCGGGCGCTTCGCAATTACGCAAACGGTCAATTCGTGCGCCGTAGGGGCGGCCTGGGGCCGCCCGCATTGCGCAGCAATGCCAGCGCCGCCGGGCGCTGAAATTCGCCGCAGTGCGTTGGTCCACCGCCGGGCGGCTGATCACCGCCCCTACACTGCCCGCGTCCTGTGCCCTGAGCCCTGAGCCCTGTGCCCTGTGCCCTGTTCCCTGACGCCCCAAATCCGAATCTCACTGTTCTGCCCCCATCTTCTCTCTCACCCGCTCCGCGCCCTCGAAGTCCATCATTTCCAGGGCCAGCAGCGCCTCGGCGCGGCGCTCGGGGCGGAAGAAGCCCATGGAGAACAGGGCCCGGGCCCGCTCGTTCTGTTCCATGCGGGAGAAGGGGTTTTTCTTCTGGGCCGAGACCTTGAGATCGAAGACGGGGCGGCGATAGAGCGCCGTGCCGTCGGCGGCGCGGCCCACGGCGCGCTCCGCCAGCACCTCCCGGCTGAGGCGGGCGAAGCGGAACTGCTCCGCGCCCCTGCCCGCCACGCGGAAGGAGCGGCTTTCGTCGTAAAACTGGCTCATCAGCTCCAGCACCAGGCGGCAGATGCGCCCGTGGGCCCGGTAGGAGGCGGCGATCATGTCCCGGCTGGACTTGCTGCCCGCCTCCTGGAGGGCGGCGATGGCGGCGGCTGCCGTGACGCCGTGGCTGGTGGAGCCCGCGTTCACGTCCCGGTTGGAGGCCGTGTCCTTCATCTCGCTGATCTTCGACTGGACCAGGCTCAGATAGACCCCGTCCAGGGGGCGGGTGACGATCTCCCGGATGCGGGTCTCGTCCAGGCTGCCCTCCACGTGCACCAGGGGGCGGCTCGTATCCAGAAACTCCTCCTCGTTCACGCCGGTGCTGCCGGACACGAAAAAGCGTTTCTTCGCCCCCACCAGGGCGTTTTCCAGCATGGCGGCGGAGAGCTTGTCCACATACATCTGGGGGTCCTTGCACACGGCCACGTAGCCGAAGCCCACGGGGCTGCCCTTCTCCGGGAAGAGCACGTCCAGCACCACGGGGTACTTCCCATGGTCGTAATAGCCCCGCTGGGCATAGGCCTCCTCGTTCTCGGAGGCGAAGAGCACCTCCTCCCCCGCCAGCTTGGCGTAGTGCAGCACCGCGCGCCCGGCGTCGTTGGTCTTTTTGTAGTACCAGTCCACCAGCACCAGCTTGTCCGTGTCCTCGCTGCCCCGGCGGACGAAATGGGCCGCGTCGGGCACGGCCTTGCCCTTGAGCTGGGGCCAGCGGGCCTCCGCCTCCTCCCGCCGGGCCAGCTCCACGATGAAGAGGTCCCGGCTCTGCTGCAGGTCCTCCACTCCCGGCTCCCAAAAGAGCTTGCGCAGGTCCAGGGGCCGCACGTCCACGTCCCCCAGGCCGTTCTCCCGCTCCTGATTCCAGAAAACGCCGTAGGCCGCCGTGCCGTGCTTGAGCTTTTCCCACCAGTTGTCGGAGTAGCCCTGCTCGAATTCGCTCATTTCCAGCACCACGGGCAGCACCTGGGAGAGGACCTCGGCGCTCTCCCGGTCCGATTCCTCCCGGGGCAGCACCAGGGGCTCGGGGAAGCTGTCCATGGCGTCGGCGTGCTTGTTGGTGAGGACGTTGAAGAGCCAGGCGGAGCTGGGCCGCACGGTCTCCGCCCCCCGGGCCCCCTCGGTTTCCCAGTGGCGCAGCTCCCACCAGAGCTCATCCTCCTCCAGCCGCCGCTCCAGCGGGGCCTTGGCGGCCTGGTAACGGCTCAGCCGCCCCAGGGCCTCCCGCGCCTCCGCCGCCCCGATGGGCGGCGATTTGCGTTCGTTGCTCATGTGAAACACCAACCTTTGAAACAAGATAAAAGATAAGGGATAAGAGATAAGAGATAAGAGATAAAAGATTAAAGATTAAAGATAGCTTGTAGCTTGTAGCCTGTAGCTTGTAGCTTATAGACTACAGGTAAACGCTGATTAAAGCAGGCGGTGGGAACGGGCGATAATCCTTCCCCCAGCGGGGGAAGGTGGCACGGCGCGTCCCCCGCAAGCGCCGTGACGGATGAGGGAGAAGGCAAAGGGTCAGAACGCTTTCTATGCAATGCACCAACTGCAAAGTCGCACCTTCTCCCTCATCCGCCCCAGTGTGCGCACTGGGGCACCTTCTGCGACTCGCTAAGAGCCTCGCTGATGCTCGGTTGCTCGCATGCACGCGCCTGCGGGCGCAGCCCCGCTGGGGGAAGGAAAAAAAGCGCTATTTCAAGATGGCAATTAATCAGCGTTTACACAGACTATAGACTACATACTATAGACTATAGACTACAGACTATAGACTATAACTCATTGTCCATTGTCCATTACCCCAGCGGGTCCCACGCCCGCTCCACCCTCGCCCGGGGCTTGGGCGGCGGCAGGGGGCGCTCCATGCAGACGTAGCGCAGCTCGTCGTAGATATGGTCCTCCCCCGTGGTGTCCACGTCCTCCACGTCCGTTTCGGAATAGACCAGGGCAGGCACCGTGCGCAGGAAATGGCGGCAGGTGCTGAAAACGTAGAGCCCGGGCCGCCCCGCCTCGTCGAAGACCAGGCGGTGGTGGACCTGCATCTTGCCCATGAGCCGCTCGTGCCGCCCCTTCTCGAAGTACAGCCGCTCCCGCTCCAGGATCGCGCCGATGCTCTCGGTGCCGTCGGAGCCCCAGATGGCCGGGTCCCCCACCCGGCGGATGGGGCGGCCCCGCAGATTCGGGTCCTCGGCCTCGATCTGCCGGATGCGCCGGGCCAGCTCCCCGGGCTCCCACTTCACGCCGGTGTTGGGGGTGCCGGTGCAGCCGTAAAGCTCCCGGATGCGGTAGAGCCGCCCCGCCCCGTCCACGGCGTACCAGCCCACGGAGAAGGGCCGGGAATAGCCCCAGTCCAGCCCGCAGAGCAGCCCCCAGTCGGCGGGGATGGGAAAGGGCGCCACCACGTGGGTGCCCACCCCGTCCGCGTAATGCTCGGGCAGGTCCCGCCACTCGGTGAAGACCTGGCCGGAAAAGCTGTCCCAGTCGCCGTACAAAAGGGCGTTTTTCTCTGCCTCAGGCATAGCAGCCAGCCGCGTGAGGTAGCCGGGATCGTTTTTCAGCAGGGCCTCGTTGTCGAAGACCGAGGCGGGCACGAAGATGGAGGAGGCCCAGCGGAGCTCGGCGCTCCCGTCGGGCCGGGCCAGCTCCAGCCGCCGCCAGTGGGTGGTCATGGGCGGGGCGGCGGAGATGAAGCGCTCCTTCACCCAGGCGTGGCCCACGCCGCCGGGATTGGCGGTGAAGCGGGCGTAGACCCGGGTGCCCGGCACGTTGGGCCGGTTGCGGGAATGGACCAGGTAATCGTACATGGAAAAGCTGAACTGGGTCAGCTCGTCGATGCCGATGAAGTCATAGGGCCGGCCCTGATAGTTGAACTTGTCCTGCTCGTGGGCCATGGAGCCGAACTGCACCGTGGCCCCGGAGGGAAAGGTCCAGACGTGGCGGCTCTCGGAGAAGACCGCCCGGGGAAAGGCCCGCCCGTAGAGGCGGCGGCTCTTGCCCACCAGGTCCTCCAGCTGAGGAAAGGTGCGCCGCAGGATCAGCCCCCGGTAGCCGGGGATGTGGACCTGCCGCAGGGCCTCCACCATGAGCGCCTCGGACTTGCCGCCCCCCGCCGCCCCGCCGTAGAGGGCCTCGTCCTCAAAGCGCGCCAGAAAAGCCGCCTGCCGCGGCTGCGGCCGCCAGATCACCTCGCCGTGTTCGATAAAACCACCCCCGTGAAAAAAGATAAAAGATAAGAGATAAAAGATTGAAGATTGAAGATTAAAGATCAAAGATTTAAGATTGAAGATCAAAGATTAGAGATTAAAGATCAAAGAGACTTTGAAACGCCGCGCCCTGTAGGGGCCACCGTCCCCGGTGGCCCGTAAATACGCGCGCAG
>CAMVOG010000185.1 GCA_947169005.1 uncultured Clostridia bacterium
GGTGCAAGCCCCTCATCCGCCCCAGTGTGCGCACTGGGGCACCTTCCCCCAAGGGAAGGCAGGGCGCACATCCACCCCAAGTGCAAATAATTATTGTTCCGGAGTTTTTAGAGATGCCCATTAGGCATTAAAATTCGCGCCGCAGGCGCCGCCGCAATTGTCCATTGTCAATTATCCATTGTCAATTGTCTCACGCTCTCGGGTGCGCTTTTTTATACACGTCCTTGAGCTGCTTTTTCACCAGGCGGGCGTAAATCTGGGTGGAGGAAACGTCCGCGTGGCCCAGCATCTCCTGGATGCTGCGCAGGTCCGCGCCGCCGGACAGCAGGTGGGCGGCGAAGGAGTGCCGCAGGGTGTGGGGCGTCACGTCCTTTTTGATGCCGGCCTTCTGCTGATAGGTTTTCAGCAGCTTCCAGAAGCCCTGGCGGGTCATGCGCTCGCCGTTCATGTTGAGGAAGAGGGCCTCCTCGTCCTCATCGACCAGCATGGCCGGGCGGACCTTTTCGAGATAGGTCTCCACCGCCCGCAGGGCCGCGTCGTAGACGGGGACGGCCCGTTCCTTGCCCCCGCCCCGGAAGAGGGCCAGCCCTGCCGGGAGATTTACGTCCTCCACGTTCATGCCCACCAGCTCCGTCACCCGGCAGCCGGTGGCGTAGAGAAGCTCCAGCATGGCCTTGTCCCGCAGGCTCTTCATATCGCCGCCGTCGGGCTGCTCCAGCAGCAGCTCCACCTCGCGGCTGGTGAGGATTTCCGGCAGCTTGCGCTTTTGCCGGGCCACGGTGAGGCCCTGGGCCGGATTCTCCGGGAGCTCCCCGGCCCGCACCAGGAAGTCGTAGAAGCACTTGCAGGAGGCCGCCGCCCGGGCCTGGGTGCCCGCCGAGCGGCCCTGGCTTTTCAGCTTTTTAAGGAAAGCCGCCAGCTGCTCCGCCGCGGCGCAGGCCAGCTCCGTCCCCTCCCCCTCCAGGAAGGCGGCAAGCTGCCGCACGTCCCGCAGATAGGAGAGCAGCGTATTCTCCGAGACCTTTTTTTCAGTTTTCAGATAGTCCTCAAAACGGCCTATAAAGTCCTCGGACACGGCCGGTCAGCTCCTTTCGGGAGGGATATCAGTACTCAGGACTCAGTACTTAGTACTCAGGACTCAGTACTCAGGACTCAGCAGGAGGGGACTTTGGGGGCCCCTGTACTAATAAGCCAGCGTTCCGCACAGCGCCGCCGCGGCGGCGGCGTACAGCGCCAGGGACGCGGCGAAAAAGCGGCCCACGCCGGGGACGGGGCGTGCCCCCGTGCCCAGCGCCCGCAGGAGGGCGAGGCTCAGCCGGGTGCCCGCCGCCGCCAGCAGCAGCCAGCAGGGCAGCCAGGCTCCCGCGGTCCACAGCAGCGGGGCCGGGACGCCGCCCAGACGCCGGGCGGCGCAGAGGATGAAGGCCGCGAAGAAGCCCGCCGCCCCCGTCAGCGGCGGCAGCAGCAGACAGCCCAGGCAGGAACAGCTCAGAAGTGCCGCCCCAGCAGCCGGTATCAGCCCATATCCGAGCAAGGTCCCGAAGGGCAGCCGCCAGGCGGCGAAAAGACCGCCCTCCTCCCCCGCCGGGGTGAAGGACGCGGCAAAGCATCCGGCCGCCGCCCCCGCCAGCAGGAACAGCGAGCAAAGGACAAAGGCCGCCGAGCCCCGTTCCCGGGCCGGGGCGGCCCGCCGGGGCAGGGCCCGCAGCGCGCGCAGCATCATATCGTCCACCTCCGCTTAAGCCTATGTGGACGAGCCGGGAAAATGCCTTTTATGTGTAACAATATATTACAGATTTTTTTATAAAGCAAGACCTTTGCGGGCAGAGCGTGATTTTTGTCTATTTTGACGAAAGATTATGGAAACCTGCTCCTTGCCCCGGCTTTCGTCGAGGCAAAGAAAAAAACCGCCGGAATCCGGCGGTTTTCACCATATCTCGTTGTTGCGTCGGGGCCTATCCACTATATCTTGCTCCCGCTCTTTTCAGTTTATGTAAACCAGTCCTTCCGCGTCCCCGCCGGGCCGCCAGGAAAGCGCCCAGTACCGTCCCCAGCGCCAGCGCTGCGGGGACGAGGGCCCCCGGCTCCCCGCCGCCCAGCCAGCGGCCCAGCAGCAGATTCAGCGCCGCCAGGCCCGCGCCCAGGGCCAGCCCCAAGGGGAAGCGCAGCTTCTCCGCTCCGGCGGCTGCCAGGCCCGAGGCCGTCAGCGCCCCCAGGAAGGCCGCCAGGGCCGCCGCCGCTTCCAGCAGGGCGGGCGGCAGCAGGCCCCCGCTCAGCAGGGCCGCCGCCAGGGCGCAGAGCCCCAGCTCCGCCGCCACCCCCAGTCCCAGGGCCCGCAGCAGCCCCAGCCACACTGGCCGCGCCCCCCGCTCCCTCCGCCGTTTCCGTGTTTTCATCCCGATCCCCCCTCGCCCAAGCCTATGCCGGGGGCGGAAGGAATATGCGGGGGGCGAGGGGAGAATGTGCAATGTGCAATGCGTTATAGTCTGTAGGCTGTAGTCTGTAGTCTATAGCCTATAGTCTATAGTCTATAGTCTGTAGTCTATAGACTACAAGCTACAGGCTACAGGCTACAAGCTACACATCGTTTACCTATCTTTTATCTCTTATCTCTTATTTTTTATCTTTCTCCAATTGACAATCTCCCCCTAAAACAGTATACTATAAGATTAGAATGTATAAATAACCATTTGAGGCTTTTGACAAAAGGGGTATGCAGATGGACAGATACTTAGTGCTTGAAAACGGCGCCGTGTTCAAGGGGCAGGCGTTCGGAGCGGACAAGGAGGTCGTGGCCGAGGTGGTCTTCACCACGGGCATGGTGGCCTACCTGGAAACGCTGACGGACCCCAGCTACTACGGACAGGCCATCGTTCAGACCTTCCCGCTCATCGGCAACTACGGCATCACGCCGGAGGACGCGGAGAGCGACATGAACGTCGCTTCCGCCTACATCGTGCGGGAATGGTGCGAGAAGCCCTCCAACTTCCGCAGCCAGGGCGAGATCGACAGTTATTTGAAGCAGGCCGGGATCCCCGGGCTCTGCGGCATCGACACCCGCGCCCTCACCCGGATCATCCGGGAAAAGGGCGTGATGAACGGAGCCATTACCGCTGACCCCGCCAAGGTGGACATGGAGGCCCTGCGGGCCTACCGTGTCACCGGGGCGGTGGACGCCTGCTCCACCAAGGAAATCATCGTGCACAAGGCGGAGAACGAGCGCTTCCGCGTGGTGCTCATGGACTTCGGTATGAAGGCCAATATCGCCCGCATGCTTCTGAAGCGGGGCTGCAGCGTCACCGTGGTCCCCGCCCGCACCCCGGCGGCGGAGATCCTGGCCATGAAGCCCGACGGGATCATGCTCTCCAACGGCCCCGGCGACCCGGCGGAAAACGTGGAGATCATCGCCGAGCTCACGAAGCTCTGCCGGAGCGGCGTGCCCATCTTCGGCATCTGCCTGGGGCATCAGCTCCTGGCCCTGGCCCACGGCTTCAGGACCGAGAAGCTGAAATACGGCCACCGGGGAGCCAACCAGCCCGTGAAGAACGTACAGACCGGGCGGGTCTACATCTCCTCCCAGAATCACGGCTACGCGGTGGTGAACGAGTCCATCCGCCCCGAGATCGCGGAGCCCTCCTTCATCAACGTGAACGACGGCACCAACGAGGGCATCCACTATATCGGCGAGCCGGTCCTCTCCGTGCAGTTCCACCCCGAGGCCTGCGGAGGCCCCAAGGATATGGAATTTCTCTTTGACCGCTTCACCGGATTCATGAAAGGGGTGTAAAAGATGCCGCTGAATACCAATATCAAAAAGGTCCTTGTGATCGGCTCCGGCCCCATCGTCATCGGCCAGGCCGCCGAATTCGACTACGCGGGCACCCAGGCCTGCCGCGCCCTCAAGGAGGACGGCATCGAAATCGTCCTGGTCAACTCCAACCCCGCCACCATCATGACTGACCGGGCCATGGCGGACCGCATCTACATCGAGCCCCTGACCCTCACCACCGTCAAGCGCATCATCGAGAAGGAGAAGCCGGACTCCATCCTCTCCGGTCTGGGCGGCCAGACGGGCCTCACCCTCTCCATGCAGCTTGCCCGGGACGGCTTTTTGAAGGAGCATAACGTGCGGCTGCTGGGCTCCTCCCCCGAGACCATCGACAAGGCCGAGGACCGCCAGATCTTCAAGGACACCATGGAGAGCATCGGCCAGCCCTGCATCCCCTCCCAGGTGGTGACGGACGTGCCCGCGGCCCTGGCCTTTGCCGAGACCATCGGCTACCCCGTCATCGTCCGCCCCGCCTTCACCCTGGGCGGCACCGGCGGCGGCATCGCCAAGGACCCCGAGGAGCTGAAGGAGATCGCCCACACGGGCATTTCCATGTCCCCCATCGGGCAGATTCTGGTGGAGCGCTGCGTCTCCGGCTGGAAGGAGATCGAGTTTGAGGTCATCCGGGACAGCGCGGGCAACGTCATCACCGTCTGCTCCATGGAGAATATCGACCCCGTGGGCGTCCACACCGGCGACAGCGTGGTCATCGCCCCCGCCGTCACCCTCTCCAACGTGGAGTATCAGATGCTCCGCTCCGCCTCCCTGGACATCATCAACGCCCTGGGCGTGGAGGGCGGCTGCAACTGCCAGTTCGCGCTGAATCCCGATTCCTTTGAATACGCGGTCATCGAGGTCAACCCCAGGGTCAGCCGTTCCTCGGCGCTGGCCAGCAAGGCCACCGGCTATCCCATCGCCAAGATG
>CAMVOG010000186.1 GCA_947169005.1 uncultured Clostridia bacterium
CGGCGCCGTAGGCCTTGAGGATGTTGCGGCGCTCCACGCTCATGGTCTCGGGCATGGTGAGGATGATGCGATAGCCCTTGGCGGCGGCGATGGAGGCCAGGCCAATGCCCGTGTTGCCGGAGGTGGGCTCGATGATGACGGAGCCGGGCTTCAGAAGGCCCTTTTCCTCCGCGTCCTCGATCATGGCCTTGGCGATGCGGTCCTTCACGCTCCCGGCGGGGTTGAAATACTCTAACTTCACCAGCAGCGTGGCCTCCAGGCCAAGCTCCTTTTCCAGATTGACGACCTCCACCAGAGGAGTGTTCCCGATGAGGCCCAGCGTTCCCTTATATACCTTTGCCATTTTTAGTCCGTCCTTTCTGTACGCGGGCTCCCGGCCCGCAGTCGTGTTTTTATTCTGCTTTCTCCGCCGGACAAAGCTCCAGCGCGTCGCCGGGGCGCAGCGTTCCGCCCCGCAGGACCCGGGCGAAGACCCCTTCCCGGGGCATGATACAGTCGCCCATGGTCTTATAAATAGCGCAGTGGCTGTGGCACTCCTTGCTGATCTGCGTGATCTCCAGCAGCACGTCCCCGCTTTGCAGCCGCGTGCCTACGGGCAGCTTGCGGAAGTGGAAGCCGTCCACGATCAGATTCTCCCCGAAGGCGCCGAAATCCACCTGAGCGCCCCGGGCGCGGAATTCCTCGATCTGCTCCAGCCCCAGCAGGCTCACCTGCCGGTGCCACTTTCCGGCGTGGGCGTCCCCGCGGATGCCCCACTCCCGTTCCAGCAGCGCCTCCGGGACCCGGTGCTTCTGAGTGCCCTTCTTCTCGCTGATACAGATGCCGTGAATGATGCCCAATCCGTTCACCTCTTTTGGAAGGATGGACACATGATACACCTAAATACTTAGTATGTCAATAGGTAAAGAGGGAATTTATAAAAATTTTTTTGGGGACGCCTTTTGGCGTCCCCAAATGGGCTGGAGCAATCAGAAGGTCAGCTTCTCCTCGGCCTCGTCCCGCTTCATCATGGCGGCGAAGGGGTCCGGGACCAGGGGCTTGTGCAGTCTTTGCAGGGCAGTGTCCCCGTCCACCCGGGCGGCGCTCTCCTCGTCGAAGAACATGGTGGCCGGGTAGGCGGCGGTGTAGGGGGGCCACTCCTTCAGATCGTAGCCGTTGGGGGAGCCCGTGCGGGCAAACTGCATGAAGGCCCCGAAGTAGGCCCGCTGCAGGTCTTCGCTCTTCAGATTGCCGTTGCAGATGGCCACCTTGTCGATGTTGTGGAAGGCGTAGGGAATGTCGGAGCAGTGCCAGGCGGGCATGCCCCCGTCATAGGGAAAGTCATAGGTGAAGAGGTAGCACCAGGTCCCGGCACAGCCATCCTCGTCCCGCTTGCGGCAGAAATCCAGCACGTCCAGGCGGTTGGCCATGGTCTTGAGGATCAGCTCGTTCTTGCCGGGGAAGGCGGCGCGGAAGGCCTCGATCAGCGCGTCCGTGTGCTCCCCGAACTGGGCGGAAAGGAGCTCCCGCCGCTTCTCGGGGGCGATCTCGTCCTTGTCCGGCACGTTGCCCACGAAGCCCCACTCGGCCATCACGGTCCCCGCCAGCAGGGGGACGGTCTTGGCGTGGGCGGTCCAGCCCACGTCCCAGGGGTCACCCAGATACCAGTCGTTGGCCAGAGGGCCCCAGAAGGGGACGATGCCTTTTCCGCGCAGGGTCGGCTCAATGGCGTGGTACGCCTCGGCTAATTTGGCAAAGGGGACCGTTTCCAGCACGGTCACGTCCTCGCCGCCCAGTTCCTGGATCAGCAGCTCCGCGATCTCCCGGTCCCGCCGCTCCAGGCGGAAGTGGGGGCCGCCCGCGCCGCCGCTCATGAGGATGCCCTTGTGGAAAAGCCCGTCCGCCGCCGGGGTCTGCATGAGGCTGACGATCTTGCCGCCGCCCCCGGACTGGCCGAAGAGGGTCACGTTGTTGGGGTCGCCCCCGAAGGCGGCGATGTTGTCCCGAATCCATTTGAGGGCCGCCACGATGTCCGCCTGTCCCGCGTTGCCGCTGTTGCGGAAACGCTCACCGTAGGAGGAAAGGTCAAGGTAGCCCAGGATGTTCAGCCGGTGATTCAGCGTCACCACTACGCAGTCCCCGAAGCGGCTCATGTTGGCCCCGTCGTAGGCCACCATTTCAATGGAGGAGCCCGTGGCATAGCCGCCGCCGTGGAGCCAGACCATCACGGGCTTTTTGGCGTCCGGGTCCAGGCACTGGCTCCAGACGTTCAGGGAAAGGCAGTCCTCGCTCTCGGGCCAGAAGCGATGGGGGATCAGCAGGTCCATGGCGGGGGAGTTGGGGTCCAGCAGCGGGGCCACGTGGCCGTACCACAGGGCGTCCCGCACGCCCTCCCAGGGCTCAATGGGCTCCGGCTGCTGAAATCGCTTCGCCGTGGCGTAAGGGATGCCCTGGAAAATATAGCTGCTCTCCAGGCGGAAGCCCCGCAGCTTGCCCAGCCTGGTTTCCGCGATGGGGCCTTTGGTGCCGCAGACAAATTGACGGATCATGTTTTTCTCCTTTCTCCCTTTGGGGGATAGACGGATCGGCTTTTTTCGTATATACTCATTATAAAGGCTGTGGCGGCCCCTGTCAATCGGCTCCGCTTTTGACCACGCCTGAGCCATAACCGCAGGTTATGACCAAAGGTGGGTCATTGAATTATCCCTTTTTATCCCGCAGGGCGGGTCTTTCGTGTACAATGGGACAAACCGGCGGCGGAAGGCCCCGGTAAAGAGAAGGAGGGTATGAACATGAGCGCTGAGGCAGCCCCGAGGCTGACAAAGACAAAGCGTGTCTCCAGCGTGGAATTCTGGCGATTCCTGTTCACGGTGCTGGTGGCCCTGTATCACTTTGAGATCTTCTTCCCCAAGCGGACGATCTTCCTTTCCGGCTCCAGCGCGGTGGAGTTTTTCTTCGTGCTGGCGGGCTTTACGCTGGCCATGTCGGCGGCCAACCGGGTGGCCCGGGGAGAGGCGCGGCCCACGGCGAAGGAGGCCCATCGCCTGGCCCTGGACTATGTAAAGAAAAAATGCAAGGCTCTCTGGCCCATCATGGTCTGCTGGCTGATTTTGTGGACGGTGCTTTCCGTCGTCAACGCCTCCGGCATGAGCGGCATGGGCGACTGGATGGGCATGAAGATGCCCACGCCCCTGGAAACGGGCATCAACACCGTGATGAACTCCGAGTGGGAGATGCTCTTCCTGGTGGGCACCCCCTTCGGCTTCCAGGGCGGCTTTGCCCCCAATGTGCCCCTGTGGTTTTTGACGGCCCTTATCATGATGGGTTATCTCTACACCTATGCCATCAACCGCCACTATGACCTCACCCGCTTCCTGGCCCCGGTCATCGGCGTGGGGCTCTACGTCTTCTTCGCGCTGAACACCACCTCGACCCTGGACCACAATATTGCCCTGGGCCATCTGAACGCGGGCATGGTGAAGGCGGCGGCGGAAATGGGCTTCGGCATCAGCCTCTATCTGATCTACGAGCGCATGAGCGCCCGCAAGTGGGGCGTGGGCTGGAAGGTCCTCTTCCAGATCATCGAGCTTTACGCCATCTATCGGCTGTTCAGCCTGATGATCGGGCAGGAGCTGGGGCTCAACAACTATCGCCGCATCCTCTATATCATGGCGATCCTGCTCTTCTCCTTCCTGAATGTGACGCCGCTGACCCACGTGCTGAACAACGGCTTCTCCCGGCTGCTGGGCAAGCTCACCATGCCCATGTACATCCTGCACTACAATCTGATCTCCTCTTACTTCGGCTGGATCTTCGCCTGGAAGATGGAGCTGTTCAAGAACATCATGGACCCCACCTCCCGGGCGCTGTATAACTTCCTGGACGGGCTGGGGGGCTACGACAAGGCCTTCCGGGCCAATGGGCTCACGGTGAAGGACGCCGTGGTTTATATGGTGATCGTCATCGTCTTCGCCATTGCCGCGCTGCTGCTGTCGGCCCTGGTGCGCAAAATCGTGCATGAGGCCGTGGCCGCCTGGCACAAGCGGCAGGAGGCGAAGGCTGAGGCTGCCGCGTCGGAGGCCGCCCCCGCGGAAACGGCGGGGGAAACGGAAACCGCGCCCCCGGCGGAGGAGCATCCCGGCGTGCTGCTCTTCGAGCAGCCACCCGCGGAGGAAGCAGCCACGGAGGAAACGGGCGAGGAACCCAAGGAATAAAGTAGAAACAGCGGCGGCCCCGGCCGCCGCTGTTTTGTATCAGTTGACAGCCGTGCTATACTGAAAGGGAAAGGGGGGCGGCCCGATGATCAACGAAACGGCGATCCGCTGTTTTCTGACGCTCTGCGAAACGCTGAGCTTCACGGAAACGGCCAAGCGCCTCTATATGACCCAGCAGGCGGTGAGCAAGTACATCGCCAAGCTGGAGGAGGACCTGGGCTTCAAGCTCTTCATCCGCAGCCGCCATACGGTGATGCTCACCGCGGCGGGGGAGAATTACTTTGCCCTCTTTCACCGCCTGCGGGAGGACCTGCTGGACACGGCGGAGCGGACCCGCCTCTATTATGCCGAGCAGTTCGGCCTCCTGCGGGTAGGCTACCTGGAATGGCTGGAGCTCTCCGAGCAGGTCACAGGGGCGGTAAAGGCCGTGCGGGCCCGCCATCCGGAGCTGGAGGTGACCATCGGCAAATATCCCCAGCAGGAGCTGAACGAGCTTTTCTTCCAGCGCAAGCTGGACCTGATCGTGACCTACGCGGAGTTTGCCCCCCCGGGGGC
>CAMVOG010000187.1 GCA_947169005.1 uncultured Clostridia bacterium
CGCTGAACCGGCAGTACGACGCCATCATCGGCTGGTCGGAGCTGTACGACGGGGCGAGCATTGAGACGAAGAAGATGATCGTAAACTGCCTCATAAAGCGAATCGACGTGTACCGGGACTACCGGGTGCACATCGATTTCAACATTGATTTCGAGCAGTTTCAATTCGGGCTGGATCTCAAAGCAAAAACGGCCTGAGATACAAACAGCCCGTTCCTTAATTGGAACGGGCCGTCATTTCAATCTCCTCGATTGATGGTGGAGATAAGCGGGATCGAACCGCTGACCTCTTGAATGCCATTCAAGCGCTCTCCCAGCTGAGCTATACCCCCAGATGGTGAGGAGATGAAATATCAAATTTTCAGAGGGGTGCGTGACCGGATTGCATGGGCTCCCAGCTGAGCTATACCCCCAGATGGTGAGAAGACGTAATATTCAATTTTGAGAGGGGTACGAGACCGATTTGATCGGGCTCCCAGCTGAGCTATACCCCCATGTCGTTTTCGGCTCTTGCCGTCAACGCTGATTATATTAGCACGGGTTTAGGAAAATGTCAATAGCAAAATGAAAAAAATTTGATTAAATTACGGAAAAATAAGGAAGCCGGAAAAACGGGCAAAACAGGGCAAAAAAGTGAAATTTCCTGTTGACAAACTTGCAGAATGGTGCTACACTTTAGCCAATTAAAGTGCTGGAGGACTTATCCATGCGTTTCATTTCTTTCGCGGCGGAATATTTCTTTAGCTTTTACTTTACCTGGACAAAGGGTAAAGCGTTTTCTGCTGCGTAAGTTTTCGGATTCATCAGAATTTTCGGACCGTGCAGAAAACGCCTGCACGGTCCTTTTTCGTGTAAAGGAGTGTTGAAAATGATCGCGATTTTGAAGCCCGGCGCCTCTGACGCCCAGATCGAAAAGCTCAGCCAGTGGTTTGAAAACAGGGGCCTGCAGGTCCATCTGTCCCGTGGCGAGAGCCATACCATCATCGGCCTGATCGGGGATACCACCAAGATCGACACGGACCTGCTCATGGGCCTGGACATGATCGAGAGCGTCAAGCGCATCAGCGAGCCCTATAAAAGCGCCAACCGCAAGTTCCACCCGGAGGATACGGTGGTGGACGTGAGCGGGGTGAAGATCGGCGGCGGTCATTTTCAGATCATCGCGGGTCCCTGCTCGGTGGAAACGCCGGAGCAGATCAGCACCGTGGCGGCTGCGGTGAAGGCCTCGGGCGCGACGCTCCTGCGGGGCGGCGCCTTCAAGCCCCGCACCTCGCCCTATTCCTTCCAGGGTCTCCAGGGGGAGGGCATCAAGCTGCTGGAGCACGCCAAGGAGCAGACGGGCCTGCCTATCGTGACGGAGATCATGGACCTGCACCAGCTCCCGCTCTTTGAGAACGTGGACCTCATCCAAGTGGGGGCCCGGAACATGCAGAACTTCGAGCTTCTGAAGGAGCTGGGCCACCTGCGCAAGCCCATTCTTCTAAAGCGCGGCCTCGCCAATACCCTCCAAGAGCTCCTCATGAGCGCCGAATACATCATGTCCGGCGGCAACGAGCAGGTGATCCTCTGCGAGCGGGGCATCCGCACCTTTGAGACGGCCCTGCGCAATACGCTGGACCTCTCCGCTGTGCCCATGCTGCACGAAATGACCCATCTGCCCGTGGTGGTGGACCCCAGCCACGCCACCGGCATTGCCCGCATGGTGAAGCCCATGGCCCTGGCCGCCGCGGCCTGCGGGGCGGACGGGCTGATGATCGAGGTGCACAACGATCCCTCCAAGGCCCTCTGCGACGGGCCTCAGTCTCTGACGCCGGAGCAGTTTGACGACGTGGCCCGCTGCGTCCGGGCCGTGCGGGGGGCGCTGTGATGACGGTCGGTATCGTGGGTCTGGGTCTTATCGGCGGCTCCATGGCCCGGGCCTATCAGGAGGCGGGCCACCGGGTACTGGCCTGTGAAATCGATTCGGCTATCTATGAAATGGCGGAGCTCTCCGGCGTCGTGCAGGGGCCCTTGACCGGGGAAACGGCGGGGGAGTGCGCGCTGATCCTCCTGGCCCTCTATCCCCGGGCGAGCCTGGCCTGGCTGAAAGAAAACGCGCCCCATATCCCGGGGACGGCCCTGGTCATCGACTGCTGCGGCGTGAAGCGCGAGCTCTGCGCCCCGGCCTTTGACCTGGCGGAGAAGCACGGCTTCACCTTTGTGGGCGGCCACCCCATGGCGGGCAGCCATAACGGTGGCTTCAAGCACAGCCGGGCCAATCTTTTCAAGGGCGCCTCCATGGTGATCGTGCCGCCCCGGTACGACGATCTGGCCCTGCTCCAGCGAGTCAAGGACGCCCTGGCCCCGGCTCAGCTTGGCCGCCTCACCGTCACCACCGCCGAGGAGCATGACAAGATGATCGCCTTCACCTCCCAGCTTGCCCACGTGGTGTCCAACGCCTATATCAAAAGCCCCACGGCCCTGGCCCATCGGGGTTTCTCCGCCGGGAGCTACAAGGACCTTACCCGCGTGGCAAAGCTGAACGAGACCATGTGGACGGAGCTGTTTCTGGAAAACGCGGATAACCTGGCCGATGAACTGGACGGGCTCATCGGGGAGCTGACGAAGTATCGGGACGCTATCCGGAGCGGCGACGACGGGACGCTGAAAAAGCTCCTGGCCGACGGGCGCGTGCGGAAGGAGCTGGTGGACGGATGAGCCGCACCGTGACCGTTCACGCCTCCGGGACCTATGAGGTCCGCATCGGGCGGGGCCTCCTGGCTGACGCGGGGAAGGAGATCCGCGCGGTCTGCGGCGGCAGCGCCGCCTGTGTCGTGACGGACGACCGGGTGGGCCCCTTGTACGCTGACGGCGTGGAGCGGAGCCTGGCCGCGGCGGGCTATCGTGTAGAGCGCTTCACCATCCCCAATGGGGAGGCCTCCAAGACCCCGGAGAACGTCCTGGCCCTGGTCCGCTTCCTGGCTCAAAAGGGTCTGACCCGCTCGGATGCGGTGGTCGCCCTGGGCGGCGGCGTGGTGGGGGACCTGGCGGGCTTCGCCGCCGCCACCTATCGCCGTGGCCTCGGCTTTGTGCAGCTCCCCACGAGCCTTCTGGCGGCGGTGGATTCCTCCGTGGGGGGCAAGACGGCGGTGGATTTGCCCGAGGGGAAAAACCTTTGGGGCGCCTTCTATCAACCGAAGCTGGTCCTCTGCGACTGCGATACGCTTGCCACTTTGGACCCCGCCGTTTTGCGGGACGGCTGCGCCGAGGTCGTCAAATACGGCGTCATCCGGGACGCTGCGCTTTTTGAACTCCTGCGGGACCCCGCCGCCGCTGCCTCCGAGGAGGTCATCGAGCGCTGCGTTTCCATCAAGCGGGACCTGGTGGAGCTGGACGAGCGGGACGAAGGCCCCCGGAAGCTGTTGAATTTGGGCCACACGGTGGGCCACGCCGTGGAGCTTTTGAGCGGCTATACCGTTACCCACGGCTCCGCCGTCGCCATCGGCATGGCGGTCGTTGCCAAGGCAGCCGCAAAGCGGGGGCTGCTGGATGCCGCTGAGGCGGAAAAAATCGTTACGCTGCTTCGCACTTACGGCCTCCCCACGGAAACATCTTATCCCGCTGAATCCCTAGCCAGGGCCATGGCCGGGGACAAAAAGCGCTCCGGCAGCAGCATCGACCTGATCGTGCCCCGCCGCATTGGGGATTGCGCCATCGTTCCCACGGCGGTGACGGAGCTGGAAGCCCTCGTGCGGGACGGGCTGTAAAAGAAGAAGGGAGCGAGACCCATGATTTTGCGTCTTGACGGCAGCGGCCTCGGTGGGTCCGTGGCGGCCATTCCCTCCAAGTCCCAGGCTCACCGCCTGCTGATCTGCGCGGCCCTGGCCAGGGAGAAAAGTCTTGTCCATTGCCCCCGGCTGAATGCGGACATCGAAGCCACGGTCCGCTGCCTCCGTGCCCTGGGCGCGGAGATCGGGAGGGTGGGGGAGGACTTCATCGTGAAGCCCGTTACCGCACCCGTCAGCCAGGCGGAGCTGGACTGCGGCGAAAGCGGCTCTACTCTGCGCTTCCTGCTGCCCGTGGCGGCGGCCCTGGGCGTCGAGGCCCGCTTTACGGGCTCCGGGCGGCTCCCGGAACGGCCCCTGGGCGAGCTTTGCGCCGCTCTGCGCTCCGGCGGGGCCGCGGTCTCGGCGGACCGGCTGCCCATCACGGTCTCGGGCGGCCTGCGCGCAGGGACCTACCGCCTCCCGGCCAAGGTCTCCTCCCAGTATATCAGCGGCCTGCTCTTCGCCCTGCCCCTGCTGACGGGGGAGAGTCTTCTGGAGCTGGACGGGGTCCCCGAGTCCGCCCCCTATATCGACATGACGCTGGCCGCCCTCCGCTCCTTCGGCGTGGCGTCAGAGCGTGAGAGGAACGCCTGGCGCATTCCCGCCGGGCAGGGCTATCACAGCCCCGGCAGCCTCAGCGTGGAAGGGGACTGGTCCAACGCCGCTTTCTGGCTCTGCGCGGGCGCTGTTGGGCGGAAAAGCCTCACCGTCACGGGGCTGGACCCGGCCTCGCCCCAGGGAGATCGGGCCGTGGCCGCGCTGCTGCGCCGCATGGGCGCGTCCGTGACGGAGGGGGAGAACAGCCTCACCGTTTCGCCCGCCACTCTACGGGGCATCGAGCTGGACGCCCGGGACGTGCCGGACCTGGTGCCCGTGCTGGCGGTGACGGCGGCCTGCGCCGCGGGGGAGACCCGCATCGTGAACGCGGGACGCCTCCGCC
>CAMVOG010000188.1 GCA_947169005.1 uncultured Clostridia bacterium
ACCATGGGACAAAGGAACCGTCCCCTTTTCCCCCTTTTTGCGTCTCCTTTTGCGTTCCCTTTTTCAAAAATAATGCTTTATGCCGCGGGGAAAATGTGGTAAACTGATGTGGGCGGGGCCGCGGCGGGGCCGGGGCCGCCCGGTAAACGCGAGAGAGAAAGGGAGACTTGACATTGAAAAACTATTTTGATCTGGGCGGGCAGGTCGCCGTCGTCACCGGCTGCTCCGGCGGTCTGGGCGTGCAGATGGCCAGGGCTCTGGCCAACCAGGGGGCGGCCGTCGTGGCCATCGCCCGCCGGGAGGAAAAGGTGCGGGCCGTGGCGGAGGAGATCACCCGGGACTTCGGCGTGGAGACCCTGGCCCTGCGCTGCGACGTGACGGACACCGACTCCGTAAACGCCATGGTGGACGCCGTTCTGGCGCGCTTCGGGCGCCTGGACATCCTCGTCAACAACGCCGGGACCGGCGCGGTGGCCCCCGCGGAGGACATTACGGACGAGCAGTTCGCCCACGAGCTGGAGGTGGACCTTTTCGGCGCCTTCAAGGCGGCCCGGGCGGCGGCGAAGAAGGCCATGCTCCCGGCGAAGTACGGGCGGATCATCAACATCGCCTCCATGTACGGCCTGGTGGGCAACAAGATCGCGGGCTCCGCGCCCTATCACGCGGCCAAGGGCGGCGTGGTCAATCTGACGCGGGCGCTGGCCGCCGAATGGGGCCGCTGCGGCATCACGGTGAACGCCATCTGCCCCGGCTATTTCTATACCGATCTCACCCGGGAGACCCTGGACAGCGACTTTTTCCAGCAGAACGCCCGGACCATGATCCCCGAGGAGCGCTACGGCCGCGAGGGCGAGCTGGACACCGCCGTCCTCTTCCTGGCCTCTCCCGCCTCCTCCTATGTAAACGGCGTGAACCTGCCCGTGGACGGCGGGTATACCTGCATGTAAGCGGAGAAGCGGAGAACGAATAAACACAGGAGGCGCGGCAATGGAAGAGACAAGCTATGTGATGGCCATGGACCAGGGGACCACCAGCTCCCGCTGCATCCTTTTCGACAGGGCGGGGCGGATCGTCAGCGTGGCCCAGAAGGAATTTACGCAGATCTATCCCCAGCCGGGCTGGGTGGAGCATGACCCCATGGAGATCTGGTCCACTCAGATGGGCGTGGCCATGGAGGCCATGCAGAAGATCGACGCGAAGCCCGCCCAGATCGCCGCCATCGGCATCACCAACCAGCGGGAGACCACCGTCCTTTGGGACGCCGCCACGGGCCGCCCGGTCTACAACGCCATCGTCTGGCAGTGCCGCCGCACGGCGGAGGCCATCGAGCAGATGAAGGCCGAGGGCTGGACCGAGAAGGTCCGGGCCAGGACGGGGCTGATCCCGGACGCCTATTTTTCCGCCAGCAAGCTGGCCTGGCTGCTGGACAGCGTGCCCGGCCTGCGGGAGCGGGCGGAGGCGGGGCAGCTCCGCTTCGGCACCGTGGATTCCTGGCTGATCTGGAATCTGACGGGCGGGGCCGTCCACGCCACGGACTATACCAACGCCTCCCGCACCATGCTCTTTGATATCCACAAGCTGGCCTGGGACCGGGAACTGCTGGACTATTTCCGCATCCCGGAGTCCCTGCTGCCGGAGGTGAAGCCCTCCTCCTGCTTCTTCGGGGAGACGGAGAAGCTGGGCGGCTGTATCCCCATCACCGGGGCGGCGGGGGACCAGCAGGCCGCCCTCTTCGGCCAGTGCGGCTTCGGCCCCGGGGCCGTGAAAAGCACCTACGGCACCGGCGGCTTCATGCTGCTGCACACGGGGGAGGAGGCCGTGGAGTCGAAGCAGGGGCTCCTCACCACCATCGCCGCCGGGGAGGACGAGCGGGTGCGCTATTGCCTGGAGGGCAGCGTCTTCATCGCCGGGGCCGCCATCCAGTGGCTGCGGGACGAGCTGGGCCTGCTGCACACGGCCCCGGAGTCCGAGGAATACTGCCGGAAGGTGGAGGACACGGCGGGGGTCTACGTGGTGCCCGCCTTCTCCGGCATGGGCGCCCCCTATTGGGACCCCTACGCCCGGGGCACCATCGTGGGGCTTACCCGTGGGGCCTCCCGCGCCCATCTCATCCGGGCGGTGGTGGAGTCCCTGGCCTATGAGATGAACGATCTTCTGGGCGCCATGCGGGAGGAGGCCGGGCTGGACATTGCCGCCATGCAGGTGGACGGCGGGGCCAGCGCCAATGACTTCCTCATGCAGTTCCAGGCGGACGTGTCCGGCCTCGCCATCCGCCGCCCCGCCTGCATCGAGACCACCGCCCTGGGGGCGGCCTATCTGGCCGGCCTCCGGGTGGGCTATTGGCGGGACTTGGCGGAGATCCGGCAAAACCACCGGATCGAGCGGGTCTTTGAGCCCGCCGTTTCCCCGGAGAAGCGCGCCGCCCTGCTGAAGGGCTGGCAGCGCGCCGTCCGCTGCGCGAGACTGTGGGCGGAGGAATAAAAGCTGTCTTCGGGACTCATTCTTCGTTTGCCCTTTGAGGGAGGAAAAAACAATGGCAAAGCGTATCTTAGTCGTGGACGACGAGCGAAACATCGTGGACATCCTGCGCTTTAATCTGGAGCGGGAGGGCTACGAGGTCCTCTGCGCCTATGACGGCGGCGAGGCCCTGGAGGCGGTGCGGGCCCAGAGCCCGGACCTGGTGCTGCTGGACGTGATGCTCCCGGTGATGGACGGCTTCTCCGTCCTGGAGGAGATCCGCCGGACGGACCGGGTGACCCCCGTCATCATGCTCACCGCCCGGGAGGAGGAGCGGGACAAGGTCCTGGGGCTGGAGATCGGGGCCGACGACTATATCGTCAAGCCCTTTTCCATCCGGGAGCTGCTGGCCCGCGTCAAGACCAACGTGCGCCGCATGGACGGCATCGAGCGGCAGGAGGCCCCTGCCGGGAGCCGCCTGCGGGCCGGGGCCCTGCAGCTGGACCCGGAGCGCATGTGCGCCGTGAAGCCGGGCGGCGAGACCGTGGCCCTGACGGGCCGGGAATATGAGCTCATCAAGTTCATGGCCGCCGAGCCGGGGCGCATCTGGTCCCGGGAGGAGTTGATGAGCGGCGTATGGAACTATGAGTATTACGGAGACCTGCGGGCCGTGGACGTGGCCGTCCGCCGCCTGCGGGAGAAGCTGGAGGACGATCCCGCCAGCCCCCGCTATATCGTCACCAAGCGGGGCGCGGGCTACTTCCTGGCCGGCTGAGCATAAGGAGAGAATAAGGTGAAGAGAAAGGGCAGGGGCCTGCAGCCGAAGCTGATCGCCATCATGCTGCTGCTGATCGTCTCGCTGATGGCGGCGGTCTGCGCCTTCCTGGTGCGGGGAGTGGTCAGCTTTTATCAGGACCAGTTCTATCAGAATATGCGGGACGTGTTCGCCGTGCAGGAATTCGCGGACGATCTGCGCCTGGCGGCGGATGAGGAAAACGGAGCGGCCCGCATCGAGGCCATCCTCTCGGCCTATTCGGGCCTTCTGGGCGTGGACGCCTCGGGCCGGAATTTCTATGTGCTGGATGGGCGCAGCGCCGCCGTGCTGGGCGGCTCGGACGGGCGCGGCCAGGTGGAGGCCACGCCCAATATCCTCACGGCGCTGAACGGGCAGGAGGGCTATGCCGTCAGCCGCTCGGCCGCCTATATGGACGTGGCGATCCCCCTCAGCGGGGAGAAGGGCAGCTATATCCTCTACGTGCGGGACGATAAGCAGACGGTCCACGCCCTGAATATGGAGCTGTTCATGATCATCATGGAGGCGCTGGTGGTGGGTCTCGCAGTCTCGCTGATTCTGAGCTTTCTGCTTTCCAAGACCCTGGTGGACCCGGTGCAGAGCCTCACGAAGGGGGCCGACCGGGTGGCGACGGGGGATTTCTCCGAGCCCATCGAGGTCCGCTCCCGGGACGAGATCGGCGTGCTGACCGAGTCCTTCAACCACATGGCCCGCCAGCTCCGGGACACCCTGGAGGAGATCGAGAGCGAGCGCAACAAGCTCAGCACCGTCTTCCTGCACATGACCGACGGCGTCGTGGCCTTCAGCCGGGACGGGGCGAAGCTCCACTATAACCCGGCGGCGGAGCGGCTGCTGGGCGTCAGCCTCAAGGAGGATTTCATCGACTATTCGCTGATCTTCGGCTCCCTGGAGAGCAAGGAGACCATCCTGGCCCTGAAGGAGCCCACCGTTTTCCGGGCCGAGCGGGAGATCAAGGACCGCACGCTGGAGATCATCCTGGCCCCCTTCGCCGGCGGCGAGGGCAGCGAGGCCGGGGGCAGCGTCCCCGGCGGCATCCTGGGCCTGATCCATGACGTGACCCAGCAGCGCCGCAGCGAGCAGATGCGCCGGGAGTTCGTGGCCAACGTCTCCCACGAGCTGCGCACCCCCATCACCAACGTGCGGGGCTACGCCGAGACCCTCACGGAGCTGGGTGAGGACATCGACCCCGCCGACCGGGCGCGTTTTCTGAACGTGATCCTCAACGAATCGGACCGCATGACCAAGATCGTCCAGGACCTGCTGATGCTCTCCAAGTTCGACGCCGGGGAGATGGACCTGGTGCTGGAGGACTTCGACCTGGCCGCTTCCGCCCGCAATATCTGCGACGCCATGATGCTCAACGTGAAGCAGCGGGGCATGACCATGGAGCTTTCGGTCCCCGGAGAGCCCGTCCTCTGCCATGGGGACCGGGCCCGCATCGAGCAGGTGATCG
>CAMVOG010000189.1 GCA_947169005.1 uncultured Clostridia bacterium
TCTCCCGCTCCACCTTCACGTGCTCCTTGGCCTCGATGGCCTGGTGCAGGCCCTCGTTGTAGCGGCGGCCGAACATGAGGCGGCCCGTGAACTCGTCCACGATGATGACCTCGCCGTCCTTCACCACATAGTCCACGTCCCGGTGCATGATGCCGTGGGCCTTCAAGGCCTGGTTGATGTGGTGGGAGAGGGTGGCGTTCTCGATATCGGCCAGGTTCTCGATGCCGAAGGCGGCCTCCGCCTTGGCGATGCCCCGGGCCGTCAGCGTGGCGGACTTGGCCTTTTCGTCCACGATGTAATCCGCGTCCGTCTCGTCCTCCTTGTCCTCCTTCTCGTCCACGGTGGCGTAGACCTGCTTTTTCAGTCGGCTGACGAACTGATCCGCCATTTCATAGAGAGAGGTGGAGGCGTCCCCCTTGCCGGAAATGATGAGGGGGGTGCGGGCCTCGTCGATGAGGATGGAGTCCACCTCGTCCACGATGGCAAAGACGTGGCCCCGCTGGACCATGTTCTGCTTGTACAGGGCCATGTTGTCCCGCAGGTAGTCAAAGCCCAGCTCATTATTGGTGCCGTAGGTGATGTCCGCGTTATAGGCGGCCTGGCGCTCGGCAGAGCTCAGATCGTGGACGATGAGGCCCACGGTGAGGCCCAGGAAGCGGTGGACCTTGCCCATCCACTCCGAGTCGCGCTTGGCCAGGTAGTCATTGACCGTGACGATGTGCACGCCCTTCCCCGTCAGCGCGTTGAGGTAGGCGGGGAGCGTGGCCACCAGGGTCTTGCCCTCGCCGGTCTTCATCTCCGCGATGCGGCCCTGGTGAAGCACGACGCCGCCGATGAGCTGCACCCGATAGGGCCGCTCGCCCAGCACCCGGTCCGCCGCCTCGCGGACCGTGGCAAAGGCCTCGGGCAAAATATCGTCCAGGGTCTCCCCTTTTTCCAGACGGGCCTTGAACTCCGGCGTTTTCGCCTTGAGCTCCTCGTCCGTCATTTTTCTGTACTGCTCCGCCATCGCCTCGATCTTGTCCACGATGGGGGTGATCTTCTTCAGCTCCCGCTCAGAGTGGGTGCCGAATACCTTTGTAAATAGTCCCATATCATGTTCTCCTATAGGTTATCCGTCGGTTTCAAGCCCGCAAGGGGCAAAGCATCTGTCTATCTGATTGATTATAGCATAGAAGTATGAACAAAAAAAGGTTTTTTTCGGTTTTTGTTCTCATAAGGAGAAAAAGTTTCGTTATATCGCACAAGGGACCCTTTTGATTTTTGTTGAGAATCAATCCTTGTTTTTTCGCTTTTTCTATGATACTATCATCATCCTTTTCGCTTCCGAAAAGAGAGCGGAGGGGCGGGCGACGGTCCGGCTCGTGACCGGCCGCGCACGACCCGCGCCCCGCCGCTTCCCGCGCGCTTTTCAAGCCATGATGGGACCCCAATGCTCATCCGCTGGCTGACCGCCGCGAGGACTTTAAAGGAGCGTGAAAATCCATGATCGAAATGAAAGGAATCAGCAAAACCTATCGGGTGCGCAGGCGGGAAGCGGGACTTGGCAACGCGGTCCGGTCCTTTTTCAGCCCCGCGTACTCCGAGATCGAGGCCCTGCGGGACGTGAGCTTCACCATCCCGGATGGGCAGATCGTGGGCTACATCGGCCCCAACGGGGCCGGGAAAAGCACCACGATCAAAATCCTCTGCGGCATTCTGCGGCCCGACGGGGGCGAGTGCCGCGTAAACGGCATGGTGCCCTGGGAGGAGCGGAAGGCTTACGTCTCCCGCCTCGGCGTCGTCTTCGGCCAGCGCAGCCAGCTCTGGTGGGACGTGCCCGTGGGGGACTCCTTCGCCCTTCTGAAGGAAATCTACCGGGTGCCGGACAAGCTCTACCGGGAAAACGTGGAGCGTCTGACGGAGCTGCTGGAGTTGGAGGGGCTGCTGACGGCCCCGGCCCGCACCCTCTCCCTGGGCCAGCGGATGCGCTGCGAGATCGCCGCCGCCCTGCTCCACAGCCCGGAGGTCCTGTTTCTGGACGAGCCCACCATCGGCCTGGACGCGGTATCCAAGCTCAAGGTGCGGGACTTCATCCGGGAGGAGAACCGGCTGCGGGGCGTCACCGTGATTCTCACCACCCACGATATGCAGGATATCGACGCGCTGAGCCACCGGGTCCTGCTGATCGGCAAGGGGCGGCTGCTGCTGGACGGCTCCATCGAGGAGATCCGGGCCATGGCGGGGGAAAACCTCTCCACCGAGGAGAGCGTGGCGGATCTCTACCGCCGCTTTGGAATTTAAGGAGGCGGCGGAATGAAAAAATATCTGTCCTTCTTCCGTATGCGGCTCATCGCGGGCTTTCAGTACCGCACGGCGGCCTGGGCGGGCATCTCCACCCAGGCGGTGTGGGGGCTGCTCTATGTGCTGCTCTACCGGGCCCTTTACCTGGCCGCCCCGGAGCGGCTGCCCATGGAGATCCAGGCCCTCTGTTCCTACGTCTGGGTCCAGCAGGCCTTTTTCAGCGGGTGGAACCCCTACGCCTGGGAGGGGGAGCTGTTCTCCGCCGTGCAGACGGGGACCGTGGCTTATGAGCTGCTGCGCCCCGCCGACCTCTATACCATGTGGACGGCGCGGACCCTGGCCCTGCGCCTCAGCCGCGGGGCCCTGCGCTTCCCGCCCATCATCCTGCTGGGCCTGCTGCTGCCCGCTCCCTACGGGCTGCGGCTGACCATCGGCCCGGCGGCCTGCGGCGCTTTTCTCCTGTCCTTTCTTCTGACGCTTTTCCTCTGCTGCTGCCTCACCATGCTCTGCTACGGGCTCACCTTTTACGCCACGGACCCCAAGGGCATCATCAGCATTTTCGCGGCTCTCAGCGAGTTTCTGAGCGGCGGGGCCCTGCCCCTCCCCTTCTTCCCGCCCCTGCTGCGGCGCGTCGCGGAGCTGAGCCCCTTCGGGTCCCTGCAGAACGTGCCCCTGCGCATCTTCGGCGGGGATATTGCCGGGGCCGCCATCCTGCCCGCCCTGGCTTTGCAGCTTTTCTGGTGCGTAGTCCTGGCGGCGGCGGGCTATGCCCTGCTGCAGCGCGGGCTGCGGCGCACGGTCATTGCGGGAGGGTGAGAGGATGAAGCTGTATTTTCGATTTTTCGCCATCCATATCAAGAGCGAGCTGGCCTATCCCGGCTCCTTCCTGCTCAACTGCTTGGGGCGCTTCCTCTATTTCGCCTCCATCCTCCTGGGCTGTCTGCTGGTCACGGACCGCTTCGGCGCCGTGGGCGGCCACAGCCTCGACGAGATATTGCTCTGCTTCGGCGTGATCCTCTCGGCCTACAGCCTGGCGGAATGCTTCGCCCGGGGCTTTGACCGCTTCTCCGCCATCGTGCGGGAGGGGCAGTTTGACCGGCTGCTGGCGCGGCCGCGCGGCCTGGTTTTCCAGGTGATCTGCCAGGACCTGCGGCTCTCCGCCCTGGGAAACGTGCTGCTGGGCTTTGGGATGCTGGCCTGGGCCATTCTGCGGGGCAACATCGCCTGGACCCTCGGCAAGGCGCTGACTCTGGCGGCCATGGTCCTCTGCGGGGCGCTGCTCTTCTTCGGCGTCTTTCTCATCTACGCGACCCTCTGCTTCTTTACCCTGGAGGGGCTGGAAATTCTGAACATCTTCACCGACGGGGTCAAGGAGCATGGGCGCTATCCCTTCGACGTATACGGCAAGGGCGTGCTGTGGTTTCTGACGGCGCTGCTGCCCTTCGCTCTGGTGCAGTACTGGCCCCTGGAATACCTCATGGACCGGGGCCCCGGCTGGTACGGTCTGCTGCCCCTGGTCTCTCTGTGGTTTCTCCTCCCCTGCTACGCCCTGTGGCGCTTCGGGGTACGGAAGTATAAGTCCTCGGGCTCGTAAAAAGTCCTTGACTTTTATATAAGACAGGTGTAGTATATGCATATACTACACCTGTCTTATTCATTGGGAGGGGCACGGCATGGATTTAAAGCTGTCGGACAGCGAGATCAAGGTAATGGAGGCCTTGTGGGACGAGGGCGAGGTCCCGGCCAAGCGGGTGGCGGAGCGGATGAACGCCCGCCTGGGCTGGAACGTGAACTCCACCTACACCCTATTGAAGCGCTGTATCGCCAAGGGCGCGGCGGAACGGCGGGAGCCGGGCTTTCTCTGCCGGGCCCTGGTGAGCCGGGAGGCCGTGCAGCGGCTGGAAACGGAAAAGCTGCTGGACCTGGTCTTTGACGGGGCGGCGGACAAGCTCTTCACCGCCCTTTTGGGCAGTGGACGGCTGACGGGCGAACAGCTCCGGGAGCTGAAAAAGCAGGTGGAGGCTCTGGAGGCCCGGGAGGCGGAGGAATGACGCTGCTGCAAACGAGTCTGCGCGGCGGCCTGCTGATCCTGGCGCTGGCCCTATTCCGGGCGGTCTTTTTCAGGCTTCTGCCGAAAAAGCTGCTGCCCCGGCTGTGGCTGGGGGCCGTCCTCATGCTGCTCTGCCCCGTTCCCATCGAAAGCAGCCTCAGTATTTACGGGCTGCTGCCCGCTATGAAAGGGCATGGAGCGCTGCCGTGCTTTTCCCTTCCCCTGTGGCTCTCCGTGGGGCTGCTGCTGGCGCTGGTCCTGGCCGCCCTCTATCTTCTGGGGCTGCGGCGCTTCCGCCTGGCGGAGCCGGTGGAGGACGGGCGCGTTTCGGCCTGGCTTGCTCTCCATCCCCTGTGGCGGAAGCTGCGGGTGAAGCGG
>CAMVOG010000190.1 GCA_947169005.1 uncultured Clostridia bacterium
CTTTTCAACTCCTCAAAGCCCAGGCTCCCCTCCCGGCGGGCCCGCAGGATGCGCCGGGCGCTTTTGACCCCGACCCCGGGCACCCGCAGCAGCGCCTCATAATCGGCCCGGTTTACCTCCACGGGGAAGAACTCCGGATGCGCCAGGGCCCAGGAGCATTTGGGGTCCACCAGTGGGTGAAAGCTGGGATGGGCCTCGTCCAGCAGTTCCCCGGCGCTGAAGCCGTAGAAGCGCAGCAGCCAGTCCGCCTGGTAGAGCCGATGCTCCCGCAGCAGGGGCGGCTTGGTGACGAGGCTCGGCAGCCTGCTGCTTTCCACCACCGGGATATAGGCGGAGAAATAGACCCGCTTGAGCTCATATTTCTTGTACAGGCCCTCCGTCAGCCGCAGGATCTGCAGATCCGTCTCCCCCGTGGCGCCCACGATCATCTGGGTGCTCTGCCCGGCGGGAACGAAGCGGGGCGCGGCGCGGTAAAGGGTCAGGTCCTCCCGGTTTTCCCGGATGCCCTCGCTGAGCCGCCCCATGGGGCCCAGGATAGACTCGCGACTTTTTTCCGGAGCCAGGAGGCGCAGGCTCTTCTCGCTGGGCAGCTCGATATTCACGCTCATGCGGTCCGCCAGCAGGCCCAGCCGCTCCAGCAGCCGTGGGTCCGTGCCCGGGATGGCCTTGGCGTGGATATAGCCCCGGAAACGGTACTCCTCCCGCAGGATGCGCAGGCACTCCAGCATCCGCTCGGTGGTATAGTCGGCGCTGCCCAGCACCGCCGAGCTCATGAACAGCCCCTCGATATAATTGCGCCTGTAGAACTGGATCGTCAGCTCCGCCAGCTCCCGGGGCGTAAAGGTGGCCCGAGGCGTATCGTTGGAGCGGCGGTTGACGCAGTAGGCGCAGTCAAAGGAACAGGCGTTGCTCATCAGCACCTTCAAAAGAGAGATGCAGCGCCCGTCCGCGGCAAAGCTGTGGCAGCAGCCCGCCGAGGAGGTGCTGCCGATGCTCCCCCGCCGCCCATCCCGGTCCGAGCCGCTGGAGGAGCAGGATACATCGTATTTCGCGGCGTCCGCCAGGATGCGCAGCTTTTCCTCCATCGTCATGCCCTCGCCTCCTCTGCATTTTTGTTCGTCGAACATACTATACAGCATTTTCTTTGAAAAAGCAAGAGGAAATCGAAATAATGTTTGGAGAATTTTTGTTCTTTTCGCGTGCTGATTCCTGCACTCAGAGACAAGATTGACAGAGCGGCGGAAGAAGTTTACAATATAGTTAAAAGAAACAGCGAGGAGGACAGCTATGGAGAACGCTGAAAAGCCGAAGTGGGCGGATAAGCACTACGCCTTTTTCTGCAACAGGGAATGTGAGAGCTTCCCCTGCCATAAGGGCGTGCCGGAGGAGGATTTCAACTGTCTATTCTGCTACTGTCCCCTGTACGCGCTGGGCGAGCACTGCGGGGGGCATTTTACCTATACCGAGAAGGGCATCAAGAACTGCACGGGCTGCAATATCCCGCACAAGCGTGAAAACTACGGCCACATCATCGGCCAGTTCAAGCGCCTGTCCGAGCTGGCCCGGCGGGACAGCGACAAGGAACGGGAGCCATAAGCGCAAAAAGGCATCACAGACCGTTTGATCTGTGATGCCTTCATTTCTGTCTGTCGGCTCCGGCGCTTCCGCGGGTAATGGAGCAGTCAAGCAAGCAGCTTTTTGATGATCTCCCCGGTGTCCCCGTCCAGGAGGATGGAGCGATCCCGTATGGCGGGCGGACAGGAGGCCTCGCCGTAATTGAGGCAGGCGTAAAGAGCATCCTGCCGCTGTTCCGTCATGCGCCAGAAGGGATATTTGATGATGCCGGGGGTGTTGTAGCCTACGCCCAACTCCAGGAAGAGGACCCTACCCCGCCGGGAATTGAGAAAGTCGGAATAGCGCAGGGCCGCCGCCTCCCAGCCCTCGTCCTCCACGAAGGTATCGTCCGCCCGCAGATTCATGCTCATGGGCTTGCCGCAGACCGGGCAATGGGGCAGCAGCTCCGTGGGAACCGTCGTTTTCAGTGTGACGCCCTCGGTCGTCTTCAGTACCCCATCCTCCCTGGGCAAGCAGCATGGCGCGCACGGTCTCCTCGTTGTCGTAGGTCTTTTGGTGGCAGGGCTCGGAGCATTGCCAGAGACCGTAATCGCCCTGGGTATAAAACAGGCGCTTTTTGTCAAAGCCCGCCTTCTGGAAGCAGTGGTCCACGTTGGTGGTAAGAACGAAATAGTCCTTATCCTTCACCAGATCAAACAGCTTTTCGTAGACGGGCTTGGGCGGATTCATATAGCGGTTGACGTAGATATTGCGGCTCCAGAAAGCCCAGCGCTCCTCCGGCGTGGGATAGGGATAAAAGCCGCCGGAATACATATCGTGAAAGCCGTATTCAGCGAAAAAGGCGTGGAAACGCTCGCCGTTATAAACGAAGCCCGCCGAGGTGGACAGGCCCGCCCCTGCCCCGATCACGACGGCGTCCGCCGTCTGCAGGGCTTCTTTCAGTTTTGCGATCCGCTCCCGCTCCTCTCCGGAGGGACGGACCAGATCCGATTTGCGCAGGAATGACACGGCGCACACCGTCCTTTCAGATTGGATGGGCAGCCATAATGACTGCCCATCCGTCGATTTTATCTATTATTCCCGCTCAGGCAAAGGTCAGAATATCCGCAAAGCCGGTGACCTCGAAGATCTCCATGACCGTTTCATTGGTGCCGGTCACGGTCATCTGCCCGCGCTTGCTGATGATCTTCTGGGCAGAGAGGACGACGCGCAGCCCGGCGGAGGAGATATACTCCAGCTGCGCCAGATCCAGCGTCAGATCCGTGACGCCGTCGAGGCTGTTCTTCAGTTCCTCCTCAAGCTGCGGAGCCGTGGTGGTATCCAATCTCCCGGAGAGAGAAACGGTCAAAGCGCTGCCATCCCAATTCTTCTTGATATCCAACATAATGAATCCCCCGTTCTTTATTCAAAGCTCTTCAATAAGTTCATTTCGATATAACCGCTGTAGACAAAAATGATTATATCAAATAGAATACCATAAATCAAGAAGCTGAAACAGGAACGAAGGCCTGAAAATCAACTTGTCAGCTCTATTTGTTCGCTGATCCACGATTCCTGCGGTACGTCGTGGATCCTGTCGTTCTCCCGATAGTGGCCGATCAGAAAGGGCGACGTCGGATCGTGCAGGCGGCTCTGCGCCAGCACCTGCTCCCGCTCGGCATTGGCATAGCAGTATTTGCAGAAATGCCTGCAGGTGTTGTAGGCGCCGATATCGCAGGAGATATAACAGGCGCACGCCGCCCGCGCCCCCTTTCTTTTCGGCGCGTTCAGCCGCTTTCCTATGGCCTTTTCGTAGTCGCTCAAGCGCATGCAGCCTCCGCAGTCCGCGCCGTATGGGGCCAGCTCGTCTCCCTCGGCGCAAGGCTTCACGGTCATGCCGTGAACTGCCGCGATGCCGACCAGCTCCCTGCCCAGGGAGAGCCGCTGCTCCCGCGGGACCTCCCGGGCCTCCGGGAAATTGCGCCGCACCTTGGGGTACAGGTCAATAAAGCTGATAACCGCCGTCTCCGTATACCCGTTGAGGGCAGAGGCGATCTTCTCAAAGGCCCGCAGATGATACTCCGGGGTATATCGCTCCGAGAGAAAGATCGGATCATAACGCCAGCCGAGGGAATTGACCCCGACAAGCTCCGAAAGCCGCTTCACGTCCTCCAACAGCTTGTGCTTATCCGGTACGTTTGGTTCTATATCGCGTCCATAGGGCGTGATCGTCACGAACCAGTACTGCCCGTAATCCTTCAATAAATCCATATAAGGAAACATGGGAGCGGGATTCTTCGTGCAGAAGCCGATCACATCCACCACCGAAGGATCGAGGCGGTAACGGCTTACCTGATTGGGATTATAGGGATTGCGCACGCAGACGAAGCCGGCCCTCAGCCGATTGGCAAACCATTCGGCATAGAAGGCCGGAATGTCCGTCCGCTGTCCCGTATTGATGATCATAGGCTCTCTTTCACTCAGGTACGGCGTTTCAATACGTCGCGGTAGATCATAAGATCCTCGTCCTTGAAGACGTTAAAAACAGTCTTCATGCTGCCGTGGTGCTCTTCCCGCCAGGTCTTGACGGTTCCAACGGCAATTTCCGCCGCTTCCTGCTGCGGAAAACCGAAGACGCCGGTGGAGATACAGCAGAAGGCGATGCTCTCGCAGCCCTTTTCCGCCGCGACGTCCAGACAGGAAAGGTAACAGGAGGCCAGCAGGCTGCAATGCTCCCGGGTCAAACGTCCCTCCACGATGGGGCCGACGGTGTGGATCACGTATTTGCTCGGGAGATTGAAGGCCGGGGTGATCTTGGCCCGTCCGGTGGGCTCCTCATGGCCCTGGGTCTCCATGAGCTCCGCGCATTTCAGCCGCAGCTGCACCCCGGCATAGGTGTGGATGCAGTTGTCGATGCAGTTGTGCAGGGGCCGATAGCAACCCGTCATGCCGCTGTTGGCGGCGTTGACGATGGCGTCGCAGGCAAGGCGCGTGATGTCGCCCTGCCAGAGGTACAGGTCCTCCCCCACCGGCTCCGCGTCCGCGAGGGATAC
>CAMVOG010000191.1 GCA_947169005.1 uncultured Clostridia bacterium
CGGCCTTGGGCCGCCCGGCGTCGCAAAGCGACGCCAGCGCCGCGAGGCGCTGAAACGGGACAATTGCGCCGCACCTCCGGCGGGCGCCCGCAGGGCGCCCCTACGGGTGGACGCTTTGTAATCACGCAAACGGCAAATTCGTGCGCCGTAGGGGCGGCCTTGGGCCGCCCGGCGTCGCAAAGCGACGCCAGCGCCGCGAGGCGCTGAAATGGGACGACGCCGCGCCGCAGGTCCGGCGGGCGCCCGCAGGGCGCCCCTACGGTTGCGTTGATCTCAAGGGAATATCTCTTATCCCTTATCTTTTATCTTTGCTTCGTCAGCACCCCGTCCTTCACGCGGTAGACCTCGTCCGCCAGGTCGGAGACCTCGGTGTCGTGGGTGACGACGATGACGCAGTAGCCCTTTTCGTGGGCCAGGGCGCGCAAAATCTCGATGACGTTCACGGTATTGGCGGCGTCCAGATTGCCCGTGGGCTCGTCGGCCAGGATGGTCCGGGCACCGGAGGCCAGGGAGCGGGCGATAGCCACCCGCTGCTGCTCGCCGCCGGAGAGGTTGGCGGGGAAGCGCCCATGCTTTTCCGGGCCGATGCCCACGCTTTCCAGCAGGGGCTTGGCCCGTTCCTTCGCCTCCCGGGGATGGACGCCGCAGAGCTCCATGGGGTAGCAGACGTTTTCCAGCACGGTCATGAGGGGGAAGAGGTGAAAGGCCTGGAAGATCATGGAGATGTCCTCCCGGCGGTAGCGGTCCAGGTCCATGTCCTTCAGGCTCTCGTCCCCGAAGAAGACCTCCCCCTCCGTGGGCAGGTCCAGCCCCGCCAGCAGGGAGAGCAGGGTGGACTTGCCGCTGCCCGAGGGCCCCACGATGGCGTAAAGCCGCCCCGCCTCAAAGGCGCAGCTCACCTCGTTCACGGCCTTCGCCGCGGCTCCCCGGTAGGTGTAGGATACGTTTTCCAGGCGAATGGTTGACATAATGATACCTCCTCGTTGGGTAATGGATAATTGACAATGGACAATTGAAAATTATTCTTTGCTTTCCTTACTTCCTTGACTCTATCATAACCCAGGAAAGCGGGAGAAGTCAATACAAATCGGAAATTTGAAATTGGAAATGGGAAATTGCGGAGGGGGGAGAACAATGGACAATGGGAGAGTACTCAGTACTCAGGACTTAGTACTCAGGGCTCAGGGCTCAGGGAACAGGGCCCAGGGAACGGGGAGCAAGGAAAATATCTCTTATCCCTTATGTAAACATTGATTAAAGAAGGCGGTGGGATCGTGCGATAATCCTTCCCCCGCTGGGGGAAGGAAAACGCCTTGTTTCAAGATGACAATTAATCAGCGTTTACTTATCTCTTATCCCTTATCCCTTATCTTCCCGCCTACTCCTTCACCTGCAGCAGCTCCAGGACCCCGCGCTTTGTTACGTTCACCGCCGCGGCGCCGGAGGCGGAGACGCAGAAGGCGAAGTGGGCGGCGAGGTAGAGCGCCAGGAGGCCCGCCACGGCCCGGAGCTGGGCCCCGTTCACGGCCAGGAGCGCCGCCACCGCCAGGGCGAGGCCGAAGACGCAGAGGAAGACCTGCTCCAGCCCCAGCATGGCCCGGGTCCGCCGCTTCGTCGTACCCAGGACCCGCAGCAGCGCCGCCTCCCGCGCGCTCTGCAGAATGACGATGCCCGGCAGCACCCCGCCCAGCAAAATCGCCACGGCAAAGGCGATGGGATATAGCATATCCAGCAGCCGGTAGGTGCGATAGGCCCGGTCCGCCTCCGAGGTGTCCATGGAAAAGCGTGGCTGCCAAATCTGATCGGTTGTGTCCAGTTGCTGCATGGCATAGCGGCGGAAGGCCGCCGCCTCGTGATAGTCGTTCAGCGTGAACTCCGCCAGGTCCAGACGCGCCGCCTGAAAGAGACTGGAAAAGACCATCCAGAGATAGACGGAAGCATAAATCGTCTCGCCCTCGTCCTCCGCGATGCCCACGACGGTCAGCTTCGTACAGATCTGGTGGTAATCCTTCTCCAGCTCCTCCTGACTTTTCATGGGCACATGAAAATGGTTGTTTTCCATCAGCGTGCCCAGCAGCCCCTTGCGCGTAACCTCAATCTTGTCCCCCAGGCCGAGACCCAGTCGCTCCAACAGCCCGCGGGAAGCAACACAGATCATTTCCGAGCGGTTGTCCAGGAGCGTTTCCGCCTCGTAGCCCTCCAGCATCGTCACGGGGCTGGGGCAGGCCCGGCTCAGGTCGCTGCTGAGACAGAGGGTGTCCTGCTGGAAAAAGGACTCCGCGTTCCGCTCGGTCAGTTCATAGTAAGGGTCGGAAACGTAGCCGCTGCGGGCCACCGCCAGCGCACGCTCCATGCCGAAACCGCCGATAAAGCGGGCCTTGACCTCAATCTCCTCCACCAGCTCCGCGTAGGAGGCGCGCAGGACCGTGAAAAAGCCCATGGCGAAGCAGAGAATAAGCGCCAGCGCCAGGGAGAGGACCGCTTTCAGCGGCGTCCTCCGTACGTGCCGCCGGACCCAGCGCAGGGTATGCCGCAGGGCCTGCCTCGGCCTTGGCCGTGGCTCCGGCAGATCGCCGAGCAGGCCGAAATTCGTGCAAAGCTCCTCCTCCTGGAGAACAGCCTCCGCCGCCCGGGGAGGCAGCCCCTCCTGCAGCAGGGCCAGCGGTGGCCTCCGGGCGATAAGGCCGAGGCTGCAAAAGGCCATGAGCAGCAGGAGGGCAAGGCTCCCCAGGCATCCGGCCAGCACGACCTCCGGGGGGATGGATGTGTCGATTTCCAACCCCAGGGAGGTAAACTCATTCAGATTCAGCGCCGCGGTCTTCTCCGTGCTGATCAGCGCCGCGGCCGTGCCCAGCGCGACGGCCGGAATCGCCAGCAGGCTCAGGGGGAGCAGCAGAGCGCCGCGGGCCTGAGAAGCGGGGCAGCCCAGCGCCCGCATGACGGCGTACTCCTTTTTCTTGCGGACGATAAAGAGATAGACGGTGAGATACAGGGCCAGGACCGCTGATATGCCGAAGGCGATCAGCTTGCCGGTGGCCAGGTTGCCCGCTTCCTCAAGCTGATCGGCAATGCTCATCCAGCCCCCGTCGGAGTAATGGACGGTATAGCCCAGCTCCCGCAGCAGGGGCAGGCTCTCCGCTTCAAAGGCGGCGATATTCCCCGCATTCTGCACGATGAAGCTGAGCTCCGCGGGCTTCGGCGCGGCGGGCTCAGCCGTTTCCGGCAGGAAAGAGCGGGGCACGAAGACCGCGTTCTCCCCGAAGGCCCAATACAGCTCCTTGCTTTCAATGCTGCCCAGGCCGCTGTCGGCATAGAGCCCCACGATCTCAAAGCGCTGCCGCCGCCAGTTTTCCGCGTTCCGCTCCCGGGAGGAGGCGACGGCTCCCAGAGCCGCGTATGGCTCAAAGCAGCGGTCCCCCAGCTCCAGCGTGAGGCTGTCCCCGACCCTGAGCCCCCAGCGCTCGGCATAGGCGGCGCTGACGAGGCAGACGGGGCGCGTTTTTTCCGTGTCCTCGGCTTTCAGCAGCCGCCCCTCCGTCAGAAGGAGCTTCCCCTCCTGATAGCGGCGGATGGCCCGCATCTCGTCGGTGTAGACCACGTCCAGAGTATAGCGGTCCCGCTCCGTGAGCGCGATGAGCTCCCGCAAGGGGGCAAATTCCGCCGTTTCCAGGTAGTTTTCCGGCTGCCCCTCCAGAGAGGTGATATAGGGCCACCAGCCGTATAGGGAGTCGTCGCCCAGGAAGGTGAAGTAAGAGTAATAATTTTGGTCCCAGGCCGTGTCCTCCTGAATGCCCAGGCTGTTCACGGGGACCCGGGAGACCCGGCAGACCACGATGCAGCGCTCCCCCGGGGAAACGGCGGCAAGCTGCTCCGGGGTGAGTCGGTTGCCCGTTTCCGCCATGGCGGTATTCAAATAGCCATTGCTCTGTACCGTCCCGTCGTCCTCCCCGGGGGGCGTCACCTCACAACGCAGCCGCAGCTTCTTATAATCAATGTAAGAGCGGGCCTGCTTCAGCAGCTCCTCGTCCCCTGCCAGCACCTTCACGTCCCGCAGCTTCAGCTCATAGCGGAAGCTGTCGCCCCGCTCCATGGCGGCGGCGTACCGATCCAGCGGCACGTCCGCCATGTCCATCGTGGCCTCCAGCACCAGCCGGTCCTGGGGGATAAAAAAGGTACTCGTCACGCCCGCAAAGTTTGTGGGCAGCCGCTCGTATTCCGCCACGCCAGCCCCCATCACCCGGCGGCTCACGGCGGAGATGTAGGGCAGGGAGGCGATCCCCTCGATCTCCGCATCCGTCAGGCTGCGCTGATGATAGTCCTCATAGGGATAAGCGCCGGTATAGGCAGGGTTCCCCTCTGCGTCGGAGAGGTAAAAATAAGGGGGGGCTGTCGGGAAAAACTCCTTGGGCGTTTCCGCAAGGTCTACGTTGATATAGCCCTGATATTGGGCATAGGTGTTCTCATACTGCCGCTTTGTGATGGCGTAGTCCAGGAGATTGTAGAGGAAGAGGAAGGAGGCCGCCGCGATGAGAATCACCGTGAGCCCGGTTTTCACGGGGCTGCGCAGCAGGGTCTTCATCCACAGGGCGGGGGAGACCGTGG
>CAMVOG010000192.1 GCA_947169005.1 uncultured Clostridia bacterium
GCTGACGGAGCTTACCATCCCGGCCGGGGTCACGCGCATCGGTGGCGCCGCCTTTTCCGGCTGCACCCGCTTGACGGGGCTGGAGCTGCCCGCCGGACTGACAGAGCTGGGAGATCGCGCCCTGGCAGGCTGCACGGCGCTGACGAGCGTGACGATCCCCGCCGGGATCGAGCGCATCGGGGACGGCTGCTTTTCCCAATGCCTCAGCCTGCGGGAGCTGAGCCTCCCCGCCGGGCTGAAAAGCGTGGGCAGTTATGCCACGGAGGAATGTGAGCGGCTGACAGACGTGTATTTCGCGGGCACGGAGGAGGCGTGGGAGGCGGTCTCAATACATAATCAGAATTGGCCCCTCCAGGACGCGGAAAAGCACTTCGGCGGGCCCCACGCCCTGCCGGAGGCGGGCTGGCTCCCTTGGCCCTGCGCGGGGGGCAGCGTCTATCTGGACCCGGCCACGGGCAGCCTCGTCTGGGCGGAGCCCACGGTGACGGCCGTGGAGCTTCCCGCCGCCATCGGGGGCGTGGCCGTGACGGGGGTGGGGGACTCCGCCTTCCAGGCCTGCCGGGGGCTGAAAAGCGTGGACCTGTCCCAAACAGCGGTGTCGGAGCTGGGGCGGCTCGCCTTCGCGGGCTGCACGGCCCTGGAGACGGTCCGCCTGCCGGATGGCCTGCGGCGCATAGGGGACGCGGCCTTCGGCTGCTGCTGCAGCCTCCGCTCCCCGGCCTTCCCGGAGGGCCTGGAGGAGATCGGGGAATTTGCCTTCAGCTGCTGTGCGTCTCTGGAGGCGGTCGTCCTCCCCGACACGGTGCGCAGCGTGGGCCGGGCGGCCTTTGAATTCTGCTCTGCCCTGCGGGAGCTGCGGCTCTCCGCGGCTATGGAGGAGATCCCCGGCTGGTGCTTTTCCTATTGTAAGGTCCTGAAAAGCGTGAGCGTCCCCGGCAATATCCGGAACGTCTGGGAATACAGCTTCTATTGCAGCGGCCTGGTGACGGCCTCCTTTGAGGAAGGCGTGGAGGTCCTGGGGGACGACGCCCTGCGGAACACCTCCCTGGAGCAGGTGGAGCTGCCCCGTAGCCTGACGGCCATCGGCGCGGAGTGTTTCCTGGACTGCTGGGAGCTTCGCCGGGTGCTGTACGCGGGCAGTGAGGAGGAATGGAACCGGGTCTCCGTGGGCGGCTGGAACAATCGCCTTTGGTATGCCGCTTTCACCTTCCTGGGTGCTCTGCTCCCCGGCGACGTGAACGGCGACGGCCTGGTGGACGGGCGGGACCCCGCCGATCTCTTCCGCTATGTCTCCGGCGATCCGCTCCGGGTCGTGGAAAGCGCCCTGGATACGGACGGCGACGGCCTTGCGACGAGCCGGGACGCCCTCCTGCTTTTCCGCAGGCTTGCGGCGGGCGCATGAATATGATAAAAAGGAAAACCCCGTGAGGCATCTGCCCCACGGGGTTTCCTGATATGGAAGGGGAAGGAAGCGATCACACTTTGTCGCTCAGCTCTCCTTGTCGCTGAGGGCGCGCTTGGCGCTGACGAGGACCTTTTCCTCATAGCAGGCAAAGCAGTTGTCCACCAGCTCCTTGTCGGGCCGCTTGCTGAGGAAGGAGAACACGGGCACGATCACGAGGCCCGCCAGCATGGCGAAGGCGCCGCAGTTGATGGGGCTCTGGAGAAGGGCGGGGAAGGAGGGGCGGAACAGCAGATTCAGCACCATGATGCCCGCGCCGAAGATGAAGCTGACCCAGACGGAGAGCTTGGTGGTGCGCTTCATGTAGAGCCCGTAGAGGAAGGGGGCCAGGAAAGCGCCCGCCAGCGCGCCCCAGCTCACGCCCATGAGCTGGGCGATGAAGGACACGTTGCTCTTGTACTGCACCACGGCGATCACGGCGGAGATCACGATGAAGACCACGATCAGCACCCGCATGATGAGCACCTGCTTTTTCTCGGCCATCTTCTTCACCAGGTTGTCCTTGATGAGGTCGATGGTCAGCGTGGAGGAGGAGGCGATAACGAGGCTGGAAAGGGTGGACATGGAGGCGGAGAGCACCAGCACCACCGTCAGGGCAATGAGGATATCCGGCAGGCCGGAGAGCATGGCGGGGATGATGGAGTCGTAGCCGCCCGCCGCGATGTCGATCCGGTCGGAGAAGAGCCGCCCGAAGCCGCCCAGGAAGTAGCAGCCGCCCGCCACCACCACGGCGAAGAGGGTGGAAATGATGGTGCCCTTGCGGATGGCCTGCTCGCTCTTGATGGCGTAGAACTTCTGCACCATCTGGGGCAGGCCCCAGGTGCCCAGGGAGGTGAGGATCACGACGCCCAGAAGATTCAGCGGGTCGGGGCCGAAGAAGGAGGCGAAGGCGCCGGGCATGGCGGAGACGGAGGCGTCCTCCACCGCGGCCAGCCCCTGGTAGGCTTCCATGAGGCCGCCCTTGCTCATGATGACCGCCGCGATGATGACCACGATGCCCACCAGCATGATGAGACCCTGGATAAAGTCGTTGATGGCCGTAGCCATGTAGCCGCCCGCGATGACGTAGATGCCCGTCAGCACCGCCATCACCACCACGCAGACGGTGTAATCCACGTGGAAGGCCATTTCGAAAAGGCGGGAGAGGCCGTTGTACAGGGAGGCCGTGTAGGGAATGAGGAAGATGAAGACGATGACGGAGGCCGCGATCTTCAGCGCCTTGCTGTCAAAGCGCGCGCCGAAGAACTCCGGCATGGTGGCGCTTTGCAGATGCTGGGTCATGATCCGGGTCCGGCGGCCCAGCACCGCCCAGGCCAGCAGGGAGCCGATGAAGGCGTTGCCCAGGCCGATCCAGGTGGAGGCGATGCCGTATTTCCAGCCGAACTGTCCCGCGTAGCCGATGAAGATAACGGCGGAGAAGTAAGAGGTGCCGTAGGCGAAGGCCGTCAGCCAGGGGCCGACGCTGCGTCCGCCCAGCACGAAGCCGTTCACGTCCGTGGCGTTTTTGCGGCAGTAGAGGCCGATGCCCACCATCACGCCGAAGAAGATTACCAGCAGCAGGACCTTGAATACCATTGCAAACACCCCTTTGGGAATTTAGAGATTTAACGCTTTAAATGACTACAGCGAAAGCATAGCACAGAGCCGCCCCCCTGTCAAGGGGGCGGCTGCAAAATTTTTTGGGCTTGGCCGGGCGGCTCAGTCGGTGCCGAATTCCTTCTTCTTCTTGAATTCCAGCATCTCCTGATAGGCCTTGATGAGCTCTGTGCGGACGGTGATGTTCGTGTCGGGGGGGATGTTCTCGTCCTTGCACTGGACGAATTGCAGGAAGCGGGGCCCCAGCACGTTGTTGGCGTAAATGTATTCCTTCGTGCGGATATTGGAAACGCAGATGAACATGATGGCGTTGAGGTGCAGCCAGGTCAGCTTGACCTTGCCGCCCTCGATCTGTGAGATAGTCACCCGGGACAATCCCGTCATATCCCCGAACTCAGCCTGCGTCAGATTCAGCAGCTTGCGAATCTTCGGCAGGTGCTCTGTCAGCTCCTGACATAGCTGCCTTTTTTCCTCTCTCGAAAGCTCTACCATAAGAGCCTCCTCCTCTCCATACCACATGTGGCAAAGTATTACAAATTAATATCCGGACAAGAAGCTGAATAAAACTTTTTTTAACATCTTAGCATGAGTTGACCAAAAAAACAAGCATCTTTTGGGACAAGTATGGCAAAAAGCCCAAAAAATAGCGAAACTGACAAGGAACTTTTTGAGAAATTGTGACTTATGATGAATAGACGTGAAGCGGGGGAGAGACACGCGGATTTGCGTTTTGAGGGGAACAGGACGGGCACTTTCTCCTTTTGAGTCCTTTGGGCCCCGCCTACCCGGGTCAAAACCGCAATTTTGAATTTTTTGCCTGAACATCTTGCATAAATAATCAAAAGCTGGTATAATCAACTATTATCTCTTATAAGAGGAAAAGCGGGCCCCTCGGGGCGGGAAGGGATGAAGCGCATGGAATCCTATAAGGTCAATACCCCGGAGGGCACCGGGGACAAGCTCTTTGGGGAGTGTGACCGCCAGCGAAGCGCGGAGGCGGCCATTACCAAGCTCTTTCGCCGCCGGGGCTACCGGGAGGTCATCACCCCCTCGGTGGAGTATTACGATCTCTTTGTCCAGGCCCGGAATCCCATCCCCCAGGAGGCCATGCTCAAGCTCGTGGACCGCAGCGGGCGCATCCTGGTCCTGCGGCCGGACTGCACCACCCCCATCGCCCGGGTCGCCGCCACGCGGCTGGATCCGGCACGCCTGCCCCAGCGCCTGTTTTATGACCAGGTGATCTTCCGCTCGCTGGACCCGAACCACGGCTCCAGCAGCGAGATCCCCCAATGCGGCATCGAGCTCATCGGGGCCTCCGGCCCGCGGGCGGACGCGGAGGCCGTGGCCCTGGCCATCGAGGCCGTGCGGGCCGCCGGGGTGGAGGAATTTCGCATCGAGCTGGGGCATACGGGCTT
>CAMVOG010000193.1 GCA_947169005.1 uncultured Clostridia bacterium
ACGCTCGAGCCCCGTCTCTCTCTCAATTATCAATTGTCAATTCTCAATTATCAACTGGCGGATGATCTCGTCGGGGATGGACACGCCGTGATAGCTCTCGTAATAGCCCTTGACGCCCCGGAGGATGTCGAAGGTCTCGTCCAGGGACGGCTCGTTGACGGTCACGGGCTGGAAGCGGCGCTCCAGCGCGGCGTCCTTCTCGATGTGCTGGCGGTATTCCTTGAAGGTGGTGGCGCCGATCACCTGGATCTCGCCCCGGGAGAGGGCGGGCTTCAGAATATTCGCCGCGTTCATGGAGCCCTCGGCGTCCCCGGCGCCCACGATGGAATGGACCTCGTCGATGACCAGGATAATGTTCCCCTGTTTTTTGATCTCCTCGATAAGCCCCTTCATGCGGCTCTCAAACTGGCCGCGGAACTGGGTGCCCGCCACGAGGGCCGTGAGGTCCAGCATGTAGACCTCCTTATCCCGCAGCTTATAGGGGACCTCCCCCGTCACGATGCGCTGTGCCAGGCCCTCGGCGATGGCGGTTTTGCCCACGCCGGGCTCACCGATCAGGCAGGGGTTGTTTTTCTGGCGGCGGTTCAGGATCTGAATGACCCGGGCCAGCTCCTCCTCGCGGCCCACCAGCCGGTCCAGCTTGCCCTCAGAAGCGCGGCGGGTCAGATTGATGCAGTAATTCTCCAGAAACTTCCGCTTCTGCCCCCGGTTGGCGGCGGAGCTCTTTTCCCGCTCGGAATTGTCCCGCCCGGGGCGCTGGGGCTCCTGGGGGGCCGCGCCGGGGCCCTGGGGCCCGCCGAAGAGGCGGTTGAGGAAGGGGAAGGTCGCGGTCTTGCCGTTCTCGTCCTCGCTCCCGTCGGAGCCGGGGATCTCCTCTCCCCCGCCGAAGGCCTCCATCATCTCATTGGAGATGGATTCCAGGTCCTCGTCGGAGATGCCCATGTTCTTCATGATATCGTTTACCGGCTTGATGCCGAGCTCTTTGGCGCACTTGAGGCAAAGACCCTCGCTGATCGTCTGGCCGTTCTCGATCTTGGTGACGAAGACCACCGCCACGTTCTTTTTGCATCGCGTGCAAATGGTTGGCTGCATATACGTAACTCCTTTCGCTGCACCCGCAGCGGCTTAACTCATTTTCCTGCCTTGCTGTCCTTCTGCCGGACCAGCTTGATAAAACGGAACAGATAGGTCCCGAAGGCCAGCAGCATCACCGCCAGCGCCGCCCCGATCATGACGGAGGCCACGCTCTTGGGGATTTGTCTGAACAGCATCAGTATAACACAAACCGCGAAAAAGACAACCGTTGAAGCCTTTCCAAAATAGTTGGAGGCTGGCATATCCTCTAACTTATTGTAAAGGATCATGCCGCCCAGGCCCATCAGGCACTCCTTCACCACGAAGATGATGACGGCCCAGACGGGGATCACGCCGTCCACCGTGATGCACACGATCACGGCGGCGGTCATCAGCTTATCACCCAAGGGGTCCAGGATGCGGCCCAGACTGCTGGTCATGTTGTATTTGCGGGCAATGCGCCCATCCAGCACGTCCGTCAGCGAGGCCGCGGCGTAAACAAGGGCCGCCCAGATCGTGCGATGGTCGCCGCCCATGAAGTAAACCAGAATAAACACCGGGACAAGACAGATCCGCACCGTTGAAAGTATATTCGGGATCGTCATGCTCTCAACTCACCCCTTGAAAATGATACTCAGAAGCCGAAGAAATGGGCCAGCAGATTATGATCCATCATCCATTTGAGCAGGATGGTGTCCTCCACCGTCTTTTCCCCGAAGATAAAGCCGGTATAGCGCAGGACCCAGGCAAGGGCAAAGGCGAAGATCAGGCCCTTGGCCAGGCCGAAGAGCGTGCCGAACAGGTAGTTGATGAACTCCAGGCCTGGCAGCTTGAAGGCCAGATTCAGAACATTGGCAACGACGGTAAAGATAATGATGATGAGCAGGAAAGCGATCACCGCCGTGGCCACGTAGGCCAGCTTGCTGCAAAGGACCTCCACCAAAGCCATCCGGAGCTGCTGCCCCGTTTCCTTGATCCGCTCCTCGATCTCCTCGGCGATGTTGTCCGCCGCGCCCTTCATGATCCCCAGCTTGCCCAGGGAAGCGAAGGTGATGTCGCCGGCGTCCAGCTCCTCCTCCGTCACGTTCTCCTCCAGGGTCTGGTCCTCCACGGTGCTGTCCACGATGCCGCTGACGAAGGGCTCCAGCAGGGTCGTGAATTCCTGTGAATAGGCGTCCGCCAGCAGATGCGCGCCGTAAAAGGCCACGATCAGCGCCAAAATGCCGCTGACGCCCAGGATGAAGCCCTTGCGATAGCCGTTCCAGGCGCAAAGAGCAATGATCGCCACGAGAACGAGGTCAAGCACATATTTCATCCGTATCCTTCCTTTCCTTGGTCCCGCATAAATCAGAACCGATATTCGTCCGCCCGGTAGCCGGTGACGGCAATGAGCTTGCCCCCGGCGCTTGCAAGGGCCCGGTCATAACCCGCCGCCTCCCGCAGGCTGCCCACCTCATGGAGGGTGGGATCGTAAAGCACCACGGAGTCGGCATAGACCACAGCCACGTATTTGCCCCGGACAGAGAGGGAGCGCACCTCGGAGCTGATCTCCAGGCTGCCCTCCTCGTCGCCGTTGTTGTTCAGCGAAACGATGCGCCCGCTGCCGCCGGTCCTGTACTGGCCCAGGACGAAGACGGCAAAGCCGCTGCCCTCCAGGGAGTAATCTTTTAAATACAGCCCGTCGAAGGAATATTCCCCCTGGACCTCACAGCGTCCGTTGAGGAAGACCGCCCGGTCCTCCGCCACGGCGCAGAGGCGGTTTTCAGAGATATAGCCCAGGTCAAAGCAGAGGGACCCCTCCAGGACGGAGGAGCCCAACTCCTCCTCGCTGGTGAAGGGATAGCTCACCACGCGGCTGCCGTCCGCCCCGAGAGTCAGGGCCGCGAGACCGGTCCCGGAGGGAGACACGGCGGCAGTCGTCAGATAAGCCGCGCCGGAATACCATTTGTACACCGGCTCGCCGTCCTCGTCATAGACCGTTACCAGGCCCTTGTAGCCCGTTTCCTCCGTGCAGAGGGCCGTGTAGCCCCGGTCATTGATGGAGGCGGAAATGATGGGCTGGCGGCTGTCCAGGCTGAAGGAGCTGCCGTCCGCCCGCAGGACCATGGCGTCGCCGCCGCCCTGGCTCCAGATCACGGCCCCGGCTTTTCCGGCGCTCACCGCAGGGTGCAGAGCACCGGAGGCGTCAAAAAGCTGATATTCCGAGGAGGAGACCACCAGGAGGCCGCCGTCCACCTCTTCAAAAATATTGTCGGAATAGGCGTCAAAGCTGTATTTTTCGCGGTTTTCCTCCTCCGTGCGGAAGAGGTCCCGCAAAAAGCCGGTCAGTCGGTTGTTGCCGTTGGACCCGATACCCGCAACGAGGTAAACGATCAGAAAGAGGATCGCCAGGAAGAGCAGCAAGGACAGCAGCCGCTTGACCCATCGCCAGACCGATCTTTTTTCAGTTTTCTCTTCGTTCATTCGCGCATCATATCCCCCACCTTACCGGGATACCAGACCCCGGTCATGTACAGGCCCTGGGGCGGCGCCGTGGGCCCCGCCAGGCAGCGGTCTCCGCTGTCCAGGATGCCTGGGATATCCTCGGGCCGCAGCTTGCCCAGGGAGGCGTAGACCGCCGTCCCCACCATGGCCCGCACCATGTTGTACAGAAATCCGTCCGCGCAGACCCGCAGACTGATGATCGCTCCCTGCCGCTCCACCTCAAACCAGTGGATGGTGCGGACGGTGCTTTTCACGTCCGTCCCCACGCTGCGCACGGCGGCGAAATCGTGGGTGCCCACGAAAGCGGCGGCCGCGGCAGCCATCACCCCCGCGTCCAGCGCCTGGGGATAAAACCAGGCCCGCTTGTCCAGGAAAGGGTCCCGCACGTTGGAATTATGGATATAGTAGGTATATTCCTTCTTTTCACAGGAGAGGATCGCGTTGAAATCCTCCGGCGCCTCCACCGCGTCGCAGACCGCTACGTCCCCGGGCAGATGGGCATTCATCGCCAGGTGCAGCTTGTCGGCGGGAATCGCCGTCTCCGTGCGGAAATTGGCGCAGTAGCGCAGGGCGTGAACCCCGGCGTCCGTCCTGCCGCAGCCGTGGACGCGGACCGGGTGCTTAAGCACCGCCTCCAGGGCCTCCTCCACCACCTGCTGCACCGTCAGATCCTTGTCCTGGCGCTGCCAGCCGTGGTAGCGGCTGCCGTCGTAGCGCAGACGCATGGCGATATTTCTCATGGCCTCACACTCCGAAGCGGTTGAGCAGCACGACCCCGGCCACCAGCGCCGCGCAGACCAGCACGGCAACGAGATCGCGGCTGGAATAACGGAGCTGCTTCATGCGGGTGCGGCCCTCGCCGCCGTTGTAGCAGCGGCTCTCCATGGC
>CAMVOG010000194.1 GCA_947169005.1 uncultured Clostridia bacterium
TCAGACCGCGCGGGTAACTTTACCGCTGCGGAGGCATCTTGTACAGGCATATACGTGGCGGGGGGACCCGTCCACGATGGCCTTGACTCTCTTCACATTGGGCTTCCAGGTCCTGTTGGAACGTCTGTGGGAGTGGCTCACCTTGATACCGAAGGTCACGCTCTTATCGCAAAATTCGCACTTGGCCAAGCTCTACACCTCCTTCGATAAGCGGCTTCGCGTTTTTTTCAAAAAAGCTCTTTACAAAGAGCGGTATTTAATATACCATTGTTTTGCGGAAAATGCAAGCCCTTTTTCAAAAAACATCTGAAAAAGCCGCAAAAATGGGGTTTAGCTCCCGACGCGGTTTTCTTATGGAGGATAAGAGAATGAAAAAGCATGATATACAGGCGGAATTCAAGCGTATTCTGGCGGAAACCACCGCCGGCCGCCGGGCGGACCTCCTTCGGGAGGCGGAGGGAAAGCGCTGGACCCGGCGCTTCGTGCCCGATGAGCGCTTGGTGCTGCTGGGGGGCGGGCACATCGCCGTGCCCCTGTGCAAAATGGCCGCCATGCTGGATTTTGCCGTGACGGTGGTGGACGACCGGCCCAGCTTTGCCAATTATCAGCGCTTCCCCGAGGCGGCGGAGGTGCTCTGCGACAGCTTCGAGAACGCCATCGAAAAGCTGGCCCTGCGGGACACGGACTACGTCTGCGTCATCACCCGGGGCCACCGCTGGGACGGGGACTGTCTGCGGGCCATCCTCAAGGGGACCTACCCCTCCTACCTGGGCATGATCGGCTCCAAGCGCCGGGTGACGGGGCTGCTGGGCCTGCTGCGGGAGGAGGGCTATGACGCCGCCGACCTGGAGCGCATCCACACCCCCATCGGCCTCAAGATCGGGGCCATCACCACGGCGGAGATCGCCGTTTCCATCTGCGCGGAGCTGGTGCAGCACCGCCGCGGCCTGCCCGAGGGGGAGGGAGAGCCCTGCCTGGAGCAGACCAATACGGATTTCGCCCTGCTGCGCTTTATGGCGGAGAGTGAGGAGCCCGCTGCCCTCATGACCGTCGTGGAGACCCGGGGCTCCACTCCCGTGGACTCCGGAGCCATCATGGCCATGGACAGCCTGGGCCGCATCTACGGCACCATCGGCGGCGGCTGCGGCGAGGCGGAGGTCATGACCGAGGCCCGCCGCCTCATCGGCACTGGCAGGCGCAAGCTCGTGGAGGTCGATATGACCAACGAGATCGCCGAGGAGGAGGGCATGGTCTGCGGCGGCAAGATGCTGGTGCTGATCGAGGACGTTTCCGCATGAAGGAGTTCACCATAGGCAAAAACGACGCGGGGCAGCGGCTGGATCGTTTTCTGGACAAGGCCGTGCCTCTGCTGCCGGAATCCTTGAAGCAGAAGTACATCCGCCTGAAGCGGGTGAAGGTGAACGGCAAGGGCACCAAGCGGGATTACCGCCTCGCGGAGGGGGACCTCTTAAACCTCTATATCAACGACGAGTTTTTTGAAAAGCCCACGGAGGAGAACGCCTGGCTGAAGGTCAGCACCCCCAGGGTCCATATCGTCTATGAGGACGAAAACATCCTCCTGGCGGATAAGAAGGCCGGCATGCTCTGCCACAGCGCCGGGGGCTACGATTACAATACCCTCATCGCCCATATTCAGAACTACCTCTACCAGAAGGGGGAGTGGCGGCCCCGGGAGGAAAACGCCTTCGCCCCCGCCCTCTGCAACCGCATCGACCGGAACACCGGCGGCATCGTCATCGCCGCCAAGAACGCCGAGGCCCTGCGCATCCTGAACGAGAAGATCAAGGCCCGGGAGATCGAAAAACGCTATCTCTGCGTGGTCCACGGGCGGCCCAGGCCCCCGGAGGGGAGGCTGGAGGGCTTTCTCTTCAAGGACGCGAAGAAAAACCAGGTCTACGTAAAGGACCGCCCCGAGCCGGGCGCGAAAACGGCGATCACCGATTACCGCACCCTGCAAAGCCGGGACGGGCTGAGCCTGGTGGAATGCACCCTCCTCACCGGGCGCACCCATCAGATCCGCGCCCAGATGGCCCATGCGGGCTGGCCCCTTTTGGGGGACGGCAAATACGGCAGCGAGCGGGAGAACAAGCGCTACGACGAGACCGCGGGACAAAACCTCTATTCTTATTACCTGCGCTTTGCTTTCCCCACCGACGCGGGGATTTTGGAATATCTCCGCGGGCGGGAGTTCAAGGTGGAGAAGATCGACTTCGTGGAAAAGCACTTCGGGGAAAAATGAGCAACGCGCAATATATAGCAAACCGCCGGGAAGTGTTTATCTCCCGGCGGTTTTTGCCCTAAAAACTAAATACTAAATTCTCCCTCTTACCCCAGTCTCGCCAGCAGCGTGTCCAGCTCGGCGGCGGTGAGGGGGTCGTTTGCGCCCAGAGTGCCGTCGCCCCGGCCCAGCAGGAGCCCTGCGGCGGAGAGCCGATCGATCTCCGGGGCGGCCCAGGCGGGCAGGTCCGTGAAGGGAATGGGCTCCCGGACGGCCTCGGCCTCCGGCAGCAGGCGGGAGAGCAGCACGAAGGCTTCCACCCGGCGCAGAGGGACGGCGGGGCGAAGGGAGCCGTCCTCGTAGCCCTTTAAAACGCCCTGAGCGACGGCGGCGGCCAGCCAGGGGGCGTAGAGGGGCGCGACGCTCTCCCCGTCGGAGAAGGCGCTGAGCTCCGCCTCGGAGCCCTCCGTACCGCAGCGCAGAACAAGGGCGGATACGGCGTATTCCCGGCTTACGGCCTCGTCGTCGGCGGGCACCAGGCCGGAGGCCTGGTACAGGGTGTAGTTGCTGTCGTAGAGGCCCACGCAGGCGTCCATGCCCGCGTTGGTGCTGAAGGCCTTTTCCAGCACGGTCTCCCAGGAGCCGTATTTTTCGTAAAGAGAATCGGCGGTGGGGCCGTTCTCGTTTCCGTACTTTTCCAGATTGTGCTGCTTGGCGGCGGCCATCTGCGCGGGATCGTCGGCGTTGGCGGCCAGGCGAAGCTCGTTGCGCTTGGCGCTGATGGTGCGGGCGATCTCCTCAATGTCCTTGCCCTGGGCGGTGAGGGCGTCCAGCAGCTCATACATTTCCTGCATGCCGGCCTGGTAGGCCACGCGGTCCGCCCGGCCGGACTCCACGATCGCCGCGTCGGACCAGTCAAAGTCCGCATAGGCAGACAGGCTCCCCTCCGACGAGGGGGCAAAGCCGTAGACGGCGGTGGGGGACCAGACGATATCCGCCATGGCGGCGGGATTCAGCCGGGGATCGTGGTTATAGCGGAAGCCGGAGGGCGCGGGCTCCGCGGCCAGGGCGAAGGGCGCGGCGGCGGCCGCCAGCGTCAGGCAAAGGAGCAGGGCTGCGATTCTGAGAGACAGCTTTGTGCGCTTCATGTTCTTTCCTCCCGATAATCGGCCCGTGCCGCCGAAGCGCCACGGGCCAATAAAGCTCAGAGCTTGATCAGTTGATCTTCACGTTCTCCCACAGGGTATTCATATAGTCCAGCATATCCTGGGGGAGGTTGCGGTAGGCGTAGGTGTTGTAGGCGGCGGCGAAGTCCTCCATCTCGGGGTAGAGGATCTCCATGGCTTCCTCGCCCATATCGTCGATATACTCCTCGTCGGTGTAGACGTTGGACATGGGGGAGGCGTAGTAGGTATACTCGGCGTTGGCCACGGCGGCGTCACGGCTGAGCATGAAGTTGATGAAGATCTCCGCCAGCTCCTGGTTCTGGCAGCCCTTGGGCACGCACATGGCGTCAACGTAGTAGTTGGTGGGGTCGGGATAGTAGAAGCGCAGGTCCACATTGTCGGCCTGGGCGTCCAGCATGGTGAAGTAGTCCCCGGCGTAGTAGGTGCCGATGGCGGCCTCGCCGGATTCCATCAGATTGTAGATCTCGTCCATCACCAGGCCGTAGCGCAGGGGGCGCTGGGCCAGCAGCTCGTCACAGGCGGCGTCCCACTGAGCCTTGTCGGTGGTGTTCACGTCGATGCCCAGCTTGTACATGGCGGTGCCGAAGGCGTCCCGGGGATTGTTGAACTGGAGGATCTGGCCGGAATACTTTTCGTTCCACAGCAGGTCCCAGCCCTGGGCGTCGGCCTCGTCCACGGCGTTGGCGTTCCAGATCACGCCCACGATGCCGTAGGCGTAGGGGACGGAGTAGGCGTCCGTGGGGTCGTAATAAAGGCCCTTGAAGTTGGCGTCGATGACGGAATAGTTGGGGATGTTGTCAAAGTTCAGGGGAAGCAGCATGTCCTCTGCGATCATGCGGGCGATCATATAGTCGGAGGGGATGACCACGTCGTAGCTGACGGCCCCGGCGGAGAGCTTGGCGTACATGTCCTCGTTGGAGGCGTAGGTATCGTAGTTGACCTTGACCTTCTGGCCGTAGGTCTCCTGATACCACTTCTCGAACTCGG
>CAMVOG010000195.1 GCA_947169005.1 uncultured Clostridia bacterium
AGCAGCCGCTCGATCCTGCCCCAGACGGCGGTTTTCGTTACCTTTAATATACGCACCTCCGCCTGCTCGCCGGGCAGGGCCCGGGCCACGAAGGCGGCGCGGCCCTCCACCCGGGCCACGCCGTGCCCGTCGGCAGTGCAGCCCGTGACGGTGACGCGGTGGATCTGGTTTTTGGCAAGCTCGGACATGGGACACCTCCGGGGGAAGATAAAAGATAAGAGATAAAAGATAAGAGATAAGAGATAAGAGATAAAAGATAAGAGATATTTGCTATCCCACGGTGCGGGTCATGGCGAAGTCGTAGGCGTAGGAGGAAACGTAGGCGACGGCGCCGTAGGGGCGGTCCTGCGTCGCGGGAAGCTCCGGGGCCGTGACGGTGACGGTGACGCGCACGTCCCCGATCTGCCCCTCCACGCTTGCAAAGGGGCCGCGCTCGATGCGTCCCAGGAGCCGGGAGAGCTGCCGCCGTTCCTCCCCCGTTCGGGCCAGGGCCCCGGCGTAGGCGCGGATGGCCAGGCTCGCCTCGTCACGGAAATCGGGGGCGAAAAACTTTTTCGGGTCCTCGTGGGAGAAGGAGAAGCGCAGGCCCGTCATACGCCCGTCCTCCTCGGTGAAGAGGAAATCCGGCTCCCTCTGCTGCGCGCCCACGTAGATGGTCACGACGCCGTCAACGGCGCTGCTCGTCCACTGACCCTCGGGGCTGAGGCGGCTGCTGTAGAAGGAAAGCCCGTTGTAGTCCGCCAGACGGTTGAAGTTCTCGCAGAATTCCGCCACCGTCAGCTCGCCCGTATTGGCCGGGGCGGTGGCCGCCGCGCGATCCGCCAGCAGGGGCAGGGCCACGATCAGCGCCAGGGCCGCGACAAAGGCGACGATCCGCCAGGGCCGCTCGTCCAGCAGCACCTGCTCGGTATCGTATTCCCAGGGATTCTGCTGATACTCCTCCTCCCCATGCATACAGGTCCGGTAGCTCTTGATGAGCCGCACCAGGTCCACGATGGGCAGATGCAGCCCCTCGGCGTAGGCGAATACGGCGAAGGACCGGTCCAGCGCCGCCGGGTACGTCAGCCGCTGCCCCTCGTTGTCCGTCACCCGCAGGCCCAGCAGCAGCTTGCCAGGGGTGCCCTTGAAGAGGGCGAGAAAGGCGGGCTCCATGAAGAGCCGCAGCAGCAGGGCGAAGAGCGTAAAGACAAGGAGCTGGGGGCCCTGCATACCAAAGGGACGGATGTGGAAAACGCCGATCAGCAGCAGGATGAGCAGCATGTCGTAAAAGCAGCCGTCCAGCAGCCGGGCAAACCAGCGCCGCCAGGGAGAGCGGAGCCGGGGCAGCACGTCCTCCTTCAACTCCGGCGGGGGAGCTGGACGGGCGGGAGCCCTGGCCGGGGCGGGCGGGGCCAGGGGCCGCACCGGGGCGGGGGAGGCGGGCGGCGTGCCCTTTTCCATATTCAGCAGGTACTTTTCCGCCTCCAGCTCTCCGTAGGCCGCGCCCTCCCGCCGGATGGCGCGGCAGATCTCCTTGGCCAGCTCCAGCTCGTCCTGGGTGTCGGCCAGGCTCGTGAGCTGGCCCGCCAGCACGTCGTCCAGGGCCTTTTCGCCCTTTTGCAGGGCGCGGATGTCGTCCAGGGAGACCCGCAGGCTCCGCAGCAGGCGGATGCGCCGCAGCTCCCGCAGGTCCGCCTCGGAATAGTCCCGGTAGCCGTTTTCCTTCCGGGCGGGGGAGAGCAGCCCCTCCGCCTCGTAAAAGCGCACGTTGGCCCGGCTCATCCCGGCGCGGGTCTCGATCTCTTTGATGGTCATGGCGTTCTCTCCTTTCCCCGGTCACGCGGTCCAGTGAACGTCGAGACTGTAGGAATAGGCGTAGTAGTCCGACGAAGGGATCAAAACGGTCTCAGCGAACTGAGGAAAGAGCGTAAAGCCGTTTCCCAGGATGGCGGGCGTGTAATTCACCAGCTCCGCGTCTATGGTGACGGTGTAATCGCCCACGGGCAGCTCCAGACTTTGATAAGGCTCGGCCTCCATGCGGTGCAGGAGGATGCGCAGCTCCCGGCGGCCCTCGGCGTCCAGCGGCTGGGCCCGGAGGAAGGAGAGGATCGCCAGCGTGGCCTCGTCGGTGAAGACGTGGGCGTATATGCCTTCCTTTTCCCTGCTGACGGAGAAGGAAAGCCCGGTGAGGACCTTTTCTCCGTTCTCCTCCGAAAAGGTATAGGTAAAGGCGGGCTCCGTTTCCAGCCCGTCGCGCCACCGCCAATAGGTAACGTAGTCCGTCGACCATTTGTTATCGAGAAGATTTGGCACCTCGGCCCATTCCCCGCGCCAATCCAGCCTTCGCGCCCCGAAGGAGAGGCCGCGATAGTCTGCCAGACGGTTGAAGTTCTCCGAGAAAGCGGACACCGTGAGGGGAGCCCTGTGCAGCGGGATCGTGGCCGCCGCGCTGTCCGCCGCCAGGTAGACGCCGACCAGCGCGAGCAGGGCGGCGACCCAGGCGCAGGAGCGCCAAAGAGCCTCGTCCCGCAGCAGCTCCTCGCTGCCCTTTTCCCAGGGCAGGCGGTCCTCCTCCGCGCCCCGCATGCAGCGGCGATAGCTGCGCACCAGGCAGATCAGGTCCAGAATGGGCAGCTCCAGCCCCCGGGCGTAGACCAGCGCACCGAAGCTCCGCACCAGTGCGGCGGGGTAGCTGAGCCGCCGCCCGTTCTCGTCCGTGACCCGCAGCCCCAGCAGCAGCTTGCCCGGCGTGCCGCCGAAAAGCATGAGGAACAGCGGCTCCAGAAACAGCCCCAGCACCATCGCGGCAAGCTGTAAGAGGGCGATCCGCACCCACGCGCCCCCCGCGACGGGGCGGAGGTTGAAGGCGCCGATCAGCACCAGGCCCAGCAGTACCCGGAAGAACAGCCCGTCCAGCAGCCGGGCGAAGTACCGCCGCCAGGGAGCCCGGAGCCGGGGCAGCACGTCGGCTTTCAGCTCCGGCGGCGGCGTGACCGGGGCGGGCGGGGCCAGGGACCGTATGGGGGCGGGGGAGGCGGGCGGCGTGCCCTTTTCCATATCCAGCAGGTACTTTTCCGCCTCCAGCTCTCCGTAGGCCGCGCCCTCCCGCCGGATGGCGCGGCAGATCTCCTTGGCCAGCTCCAGCTCGTCCTGGGTGTCGGCCAGGCTCGTGAGCTGGCCCGCCAGCACGTCGTCCAGGGCCTTTTCGCCCTTTTGCAGGGCGCGGATGTCGTCCAGGGAGACCCGCAGGCTCCGCAGCAGGCGGATGCGCCGCAGCTCCCGCAGGTCCGCCTCGGAATAGTCCCGGTAGCCGTTTTCCTTCCGGGCGGGGGAGAGCAGCCCCTCCGCCTCATAAAAGCGCACGTTGGCCCGGCTCATCCCCGCGCGGGTCTCGATCTCTTTGATGGTCATGAAAATCACTCCTTTACCGGGAGCGTACACTATCAAGGCGGTTTACAGTCAAGCCTTATTTAGGCAACAGGGCTCAGGAAACAGGCAACAGGGGCAGGAAAAAGCAAAATCAAAAATGAGATTTCAGGAGATGATCGAAGAAAACGGAAGAAAACAAGAGCAAAGCCGGAATAAAATAAAAAAAGTGTTGACAGGGGCGGCGGGCTGTGGTATAAAAAGAAAGCTCTCTTTGAGCCCTTTTCTAAGGTTATTTTAAAATGCGGCGGCTGGAAAGTCAACCGCAAGTATTATTGGAGGTCAGGTCCCATGTCCACTACCATGGCTAAGAAGGAGACCGTCGCGAGAAAGTGGTATATCCTCGACGCGGCGGGCAAGCCTCTCGGCAGAACGGCCGCGGTCGCCGCTACCCTGCTGCGCGGCAAGCATAAGCCCGACTACACCCCTCACGTTGACTGCGGCGATTTCGTCATCGTCCTCAACGCCGCCGAGGCGGTCCTCACGGGCAAGAAGCTCACCCAGAAGTATTATCGCACCCACTCCGGCTATCCCGGACACCTGCACGAGACCCAGTACAAGACCCTCATGAACACCAAGCCCGAGCTGGCCGTGGAGCTGGCCGTGAAGGGCATGCTGGCGAAGAATCCCACCGGGAAGAAGCAGCTTGGCCGTCTGAAGGTCTACAAGGGCGCGGAGCATAAGCACGCCGCGCAGAAGCCCGAGATCTGGGAATAAGGGGAGGTAAAGAACCATGTATACGAGCAAGAAGCCTTATATGTACGGCACCGGCCGCAGAAAGTCCTCCGTCGCCAGAGTTCACCTCTTCCCCGGCGGAACGGGCGCCATCACCATCAACGGCCGTGACATCGACGAGTATTTCGGCCTGGAGACCCTGAAGCTCCTGGTCCGTCAGCCCCTGGTGACCACCAACACCCTCGGCAAGGTGGACATCACCGCTACCGTCTCCGGCGGCGGCGTCACCGGCCAGGCC
>CAMVOG010000196.1 GCA_947169005.1 uncultured Clostridia bacterium
CCGTGCTGAACAGAGTGGCGGACCGGCTCGGGCAGAGCGGCTTCCCCGCCGTCTGCTGCCGCGATCCTCTGCGCCCCGCCTTGACGAAGGGCCTGCTGATCCCCACCCTGCGCTATGCCTTCCACCGCGCCTCTCAGGGCGAGTCTATTCTGTCCCTTCCACTTCCGGAAACGCATGAGGCCTTGACACGGGAACAGGATGCCCTGCTTTCCCTGGCGGCGGAGGCCATCGGCGAGGCGGGCCGCATTCATGACAAGCTGGAGGAGGTTTATAACCCTTGCGTGGACTTTGCCGGGGTCTATGAGGAGGCGGAAAAGCATATTCATACAATACTGTAATGAACGGCCCCGAAAAGCGCATGGATTTTGGCAAAAGCGCTTGAAAAAAGAAATTGAATTGCCTCCCCTTGTCTGCTATAATCAGACTGTATAAATTTGTGCCGCCGATTTTAATCGCGTTTATTATGGGAGGTAATGCAAATGTCCGTTTCCGCCAAGTCTACGGCCCCCCTGGCCATCGAGCCCTTTGATAAAGAGTGGGGAGTCGGCGTCTCCGGCATGACCGTGGACCCGTCCCCCTTCCCCCGTGTCAACAACATCCTCCGCTGGTTCAAGGACCGCCCCACCACGGCGGACCCCCAGCGCATGCTCATCTTCACCGAGGCCTACAAGAAGTACGCCGCCGATCCTCAGATCGTGAAGGTCGCCAAGGCCCTGCGGGACGTGCTGTGTCAGGTTGACGTGAACATCTGGCCCGGCGAGCTGATCGTGGGCGAGATCGCGGCCCCTGCCAAGTCCGCCCCCATTTATCCCGAGTTCTCCATCAACTGGCTGGCCTATGAGATCGAGAACGATCCCCTGGATCAGCGCCCCAACGACGTATACATCCTCTCCGACGAGTGTAAGAAGGCCGTCTTCGACGTGGTGGACGACTGGAAGGGCAAGACCGTGGAGGAGGGCATCAAGGCTGTGTTCGACAACGAGCAGGCCAAGGGCTCCCAGATGGGTGCGGGCGTCTATTTCTGCGACCTGTACACCTACGGCGGCGCGGGCCACGTCTGCGCGGACTATGAAAAGCTCGTGAAGGTGGGCTTCGGCGGGCTGAGAAAGCGCATTGAGGAGAAGCTGGCCGCTCTGGACATTTCCCTGCCCGAGGACCTGCGCAAGCGCGACTTCTACAACGCCCAGCTCTATGTACTGGACGGCGTGAAGAGCTATATCACCCGCTACGGCGACAAGGCCCTGGAGCTGGCCGCCGTTGAGGCGGACCCCCAGCGCAAGAAGGAGCTGGAGCGCATCGCCTCCAACTGCTACCACGTGGCCGAGGGCGTGCCCCAGGACATCTGGGAGGGCATGCAGCTCTGGAACTTCGCCACCAATATGATCATCATCGAGGCCAACGGCCACTCCGTCACCTACGGCCGCTTCGACAAGATCTTTGGGGATCTGTACGCCAAGAGCATCGCGGAGGGCACTGCCACCCGTGAGCTGGTGCAGGAGCTGACCGAGTGCTTCTTCCTCAAGATCCACGAGCTCTGCAAGATCCGTGACCGGGGCAACATTACCGTTTCCTCCGGCACCATGATGGGCGGCACGGGCTTCGACGTGGGCGGCGTGGACGAGAATGGCAAGGATATTACCAACGACCTGAGCTATATCGCCCTGGATGCCCATGCCCACACCCGCATCCCCAACCCCTGGATGGCGGTCCGTCTCCATAAGGACACCCCCTGGGAGTTCAAGGTCAAGGTCTTCAACGTCATCCGCATCGGCACCGGCGAGCCCAAGGTCTTCGGCGACGAGATGATGATCAAGTCCCTCATGCGCTACGGCAAGCCCCTGGAGGTCGCCCGCAACTACGTCGGCGTCGGCTGCGTGGAGCCCTCCATCCCCGGCAAGACCTACGGCTGGCACGATTCCTGCTATTTCAACATGACCAAGGTGCTGGAGCTGACCATGAACGGCGGCCGCTGCCAGCAGTGCTCCGAGAGCTGCCCCCAGTACGCCAAATGCGTGGGCGCCGGCAAGCAGCTCGGCCCCAGGACCCCCTCTCTCGCCGAGGCCAAGAGCTTTGAAGAGGTGAAGGAGGCCTTCGCGACCCAGATGAAGTACTGGACGGACCGCATGGTCTCCTCCGTGAACACCATGGACCTGGTGCATCAGCGTCTGAAGCCCCTGCCCTACCTCTCCCTGCTGGTGGACGACTGCATCGAGAAGGGCGTGGACGTGACGGCGGGCGGCGCGCGCTACAACCACTGCGGCAACCAGACCGTTGGTCTCGGCACCTGCACCGACTCTCTCTCCACCGTCAAGCAGCTCGTTTTCGATGAAAAGAAGCTGACCGGCGCGGAGTTCCTGGAAATCCTCAAAAACAACTGGGAGGGCGCGGACTACTGGCTGCACTACGTCAATAGCGATAAGGTCCATCACTTCGGCAACGACGACGATTACGCCGACGATATTGCCCAGTTCGTGCTGAACACCTACTGCGGCTGTGTGGAGCATCGGCCCAACACCCGCGGCGGCGAGTTCATGCCCGGCGCCTTCTCCGTCTCCATCAACGTCATGTGCGGCGATCACTGCGCCGCCACCCCCGACGGACGGCGGGGCCATGAGCCCGTATCCGACTGCCTGGGCGCGGTACACACGGAGGTGGCTTCCCACGACGTGAGCGGCCCGACGGCCATTGCCCGCTCTCTGGAGAAGCTGGATCAGAGCCGCATCGGCAACGGCGTCATCCTCAACTGGAAATTCTCCCCCACCTCCATTTCCGGCCAGACCGGGCGGGATAATCTCATTTCCCTCATGGACGTGTATCTGAACAACGGCGGCATGCAGAGCCAGTTCAACATCATCAGCCGGGAGACACTGGAGGACGCCAAGACGAATCCGGATCAGTACCGGGATCTGGTGGTCCGTGTGGCGGGCTACAGCGCCTACTTCACGGAGCTGAATCCCGAGCTGCAGGTGGACCTCATCAACCGCACCGAACTGTCCTTTGATTGAGGACAGACGCATAACGAAGCTGAGCTGCGGGCATTTTCAAAATGCCCGCAGCAAACGCAAAAGGGGGCAATAATATGAACCCTCGTCCCTGCTGTTTTCGGCGGACACTTTCGGCTGTCCTTTTTTGCTTTCTTCTGCTTCTGCCTCTTTGCTCCTGTCAAAGGTCAGTGGAAAAGGATGCTCACGCTCTCGAAGCTCTGCTCAGGCAGGTTTACGGCGAAGAATATGTCTTCAAGCTCCCCGGTCAGCAGGACTATGTCCGTCTTTTGCCCGGTTGGGACAAGCACGGCGATTACGGTTCTCTGATCCCGATCACGGCGATGGATACGGAAACCGCCTGGAACAGTCCCTGCTGGACTGTTTTTGAGGAACGTGACGCCATCCGACAGGAACAGGACGATGAGGGGCGTTTTACCCTCCGCACGGAGAAAAGCAGCTACGCCGCCGGGGAGAACGTGATTGCCCTGCTGACAAACGGCAGCGATACGCACTTATCTTACCAGCCCCTCGTGCTGGACAGTCTCGTGGACGGGCGCTGGTACCGAGTTTTTTCCGAGCCCCCTGGTCTCGTCGAGTATAGGCTCGCGCCCGGAGACAGCCAGTCCTTCGATATAGGGGAAATGCTGCGCTCTCAGCCGCAGTTTAATTGGAATGCGGAGAGCGGGCGCTACGAGGTCTCTCCGGCTAAAGAATTCAGCTATCGCCGAGGAACCGTATGGCTGCGGGACGAGATTCTTCTTCCGGCGGGGCGTTACCGCTGTTATTGCAGGATCGACCTACCCGAGCGCGATAGTATTTTGCTCGTCTGTGAATTTGACGTCTCCGGCTGATTGAAAAAGAAAGGGAAAAACTCTATGGACAATGCTTTGACCGGCGTTATTTTCAACGTGCAGCATTTCACGGTCCACGACGGGCCGGGCATTCGCACGGAGCTGTTCATGAAGGGCTGTACCCTGCGCTGCGAGTGGTGCTCGAATCCCGAGGGCATTCACCCTTACCGGGAGGTGGCCGTTTACCCGGATAAGTGCATCGGCGTGGACAAATGCGGCATGTGCGAAAAGACCTGCAAAAACGGCGTCCCCTACTATTGGGCGGAGAACAAGCTCGTGAAGATCGGGCGGGAGCAGTGCCGGCATTGCATGGCCTGCACGGATATGTGCCCCAGCGGGGGCGTCAAGCCCTGGGGCCAGGTCTACACGGTGGACGAGGCCTTTAAGCTGGTGGAAAAGGACAGGAAATACTATGAGCAGTCCGGGGGCGGCGTCACCGTGTCCGGCGGCGAGGCGCTTCTGCAGGCGGATTTTGTGGCGGCGCTGTTTCAGCGCTGCCGGGAAAGC
>CAMVOG010000197.1 GCA_947169005.1 uncultured Clostridia bacterium
CGAGCCAGAGTGGACGCTGAGCTTGTAATCGAAGCATTCCGCGATGGCGGCGTGTACCCGCAGCTCCGCCTCAAACTGCGCCGTGTCCCCGATATAGTCCACGGCTTTCTGGAACTGGCCGCAGAAGCGGGGGGCCAGGGTGTCCAGCACCACGCCCCGCAGGGCAAGCTCGTTGGCCACGAAGAAATGCTGGGCCGGAGTGGTGGGGGTGGCCGTTTCGTCAATGGAGAGCTCAAAATCCCGTTCCGCGCCTTTGATAAAGCGCTCGTAGACCTGCTGGGTGAAAAGAATGGCGTCCCCGTAGGTATAGATCGCCTCCATCAGACTGCGCTGATCGAAGGTGAGGACGATATCGCCGGGAAGCAGGAATTCCCGGTCCAGATAGCGGTTGAGCATGGTCTGATTCAGCGTGACGGCGGCGGCCAGCTCGCCGTCCGTCATTTTGTCCGCCCCGCCGTGGATCTTCTCGGAGCAGTCCAGCGTCAGCATGGTGTAGCCGCAGGAGAGGGCGTATTCGATCTCCTCAAAGGTTTTCAGATGGTCCCCGTCGGCGCCCCAGGGCTTTTGATACCCCGCCTTGAAAACGGCGAAGGTGGCAGCGTCCAGCACGTCCTCATAGCTGCGGCCCGTCAGCTTCAGCTCCCGGATAGACTGCTGGGCCAGCACGGGGGCAAAGTCCGTATCCGCCACGGCGGCCAGGTGCCCGGGCGTGGCGAGACCCAGCCGGTCCCCGCAGCCGAGAGTCTTCGGCAGGCGCAGGACCCGGGAGGGGGCCGTGAAGGGGAACTCCCGCCGCAGGAGCTCCGCGGTCCCGTGATTCAGATCCAGGTAAGTATAGGCGCCGTTCTCCACCGTCACCAGCTTGTCCTCGGGGCCCGCGTCCACCATAAAATAGAGCGTTTCACCCTTCGTCTGCACGGAGCTTTGGTGGATCGTGTAGGAGCGGGGCTCATCCCCCGTGGTGTACATTTCCAGCTTCATGGTCAGTCCTCGCTTTCAAAAAAGGCGGCGGCGTTGCGGAAGGAAACGTCCTTCACCAGCTCGCCCAGAGTGTCGTAATCCGCGGGGTATTCACCGTCCTCCACCCAGCGGCCCAGCAGGGAGCAGAGAACGCGACGGAAGTATTCGTGCCGAGGGTAGGAGAGGAAGCTGCGGGAGTCCGTCACCATGCCCACGAAGCAGCCCAGCACGGAGAGACTTGCCAGGCTTGTGAGCTGTGCGCGCATCCCGGGCAGGGAGTCGTTGAACCACCAGGCGCAGCCCTGCTGGACCCGCCCCCGGACGCCGCCCCCCTGGAAGCAGCCGAGCACCGCGCCGATCTGGGCGTTGTCCGTGGGGTCCAGGGAGTAGAGGATGGTGCGAGGGAGCCCGCCCGCAGAGTCGATGCGGTCCAGCAGGCGGCCCAGGGCCAGGCCCGCCCCCGCGTCGCCCCGGATGCCGTCGTAGCCCGTGTCGGGCCCCAGGCGGCGGAACATGTTGCTGTTCAGATTCCGGGCCGCGCCGAAGTGGAGCTGCATCACCCAGCCTCGCCGCTTGTACTCAGAGGACAGGAAGAGCAGCAGCGCCGTCTTGAAGCAGTCCGCCTCTCTCTCGGAAACGGGCATTCCCAACAGGCCCTTTTTCAGGGCAACGTCCGGGGAAAGGCTCTCGTCGCAGATGATTTTATCCAAGCCATGGTCGGAATTGCGGCAGCCCAGGGCGTGGAAATGATCCATGCGCCGGGACAGGGCAGCCTTTAAGTCCTCAAAGTCCTTGATGGGCAGGCCCGCCGCCTCGGACAGGGCGGCGATATAGGCGGCGAAGCCCTCCTTTTCCACGTTCACGGCCTTATCGGGCCGCCAGGCGGGGAGGACCCGGAAGGAAAGGCCGCTTTCCACCGCAAGCTGACTGTGCCAGGAGAGCGTGTCCACGGGATCGTCGGTGGTGTAGATGAGCTTGACCCCCATGCGCTCCACGCAGCGGCGGGCCGTAAGCTCAGGGAGTTGAGCGTTGCAGCGCTCCCAGATCGCCGGGGCGGTTTTTGGGGAAAGGGGCTCCTCCACGCCGAAATAGCGCTTCAGCTCCAGATGGGTCCAGTGGTAAAGAGGATTGCCCACCGCCTGGGGCAATACCGCGGCCCAGCACAGGAATTTTTCGTAGTCTGGCGCGTCCCCGGTGATATACTTCTCCTCCACGCCCGCCGTGCGCATGGCCCGCCACTTGTAGTGGTCGCCGCCCAGCCACAGCTCCGTCATATTGCGGAAGCGGCGGTCCTCCGCCAGCTCCCGGGGCGGAAGGTGACAATGAAAGTCGATGATAGGCAGACCCTCGGCATAATCGTGATAAAGCCTGCGGGCCGCCGGGGTGTCCAGCAAAAAGTCCTCGTCCATAAAGCGGGCCATGGAGCCGCCTCCGTTCCTGTAGTGATAAGATCATTATAGTGGGTGAAAAAAGAGATTGCAAGAGCGAAATCCGCTTGATATGTTCAGCGGAAAATAGTATACTAACCATGTATACAGTCTGGAAAGGGGGCCGCGGCATGGGACAGGATATCGCCGTTCTCGGCCTGGCGGTCATGGGGGAAAACCTGGCCCTCAACTGCGCGGAGAAGGGCTTTTCCGTGGCTGTCTGGAATCGCAGCCCGGAAAAAACGGAAAAATTCGTCGAAAAACGCTGTAAAGGCAAGTACCTTGTCGGCTATAGAGAGCTGCCTGAGCTGGTCGCCGGACTGAACAAGCCCCGTAAAGTGTTTCTCCTTGTCAGAGCTGGAGAGGCCGTGGACGCGGTGCTTTCCCGGCTTCTTGAGTTGCTGGAGCCCGGGGACGTGGTGGCGGACGGAGGCAACTCCCGCTGGGAGGATACGGCGCGCCGCCTTATTCTGGCAGAGGCCCGGGGGATTCACTATCTGGGCTGCGGCGTCTCCGGCGGCGAGGAGGGCGCCCTGCGCGGCCCCGCCCTGATGCCCGGCGGCTCCAAGGAGGGCTGGGAGCTGATGGCCCCGATCCTCACCCGTATCGCTGCCAGGGCCCCGGACGGGGAGCCCTGCTGCGCCTACGTGGGACCCGGCGGCTCCGGCCATTTTGTCAAGATGGTGCATAACGGCATCGAATACGGGGATATGCAGCTGATTTGCGAGGCGTATCAGCTCATGCGGGACCTGACGGGCCTCTCCAACGAGGAGATGAGCGCCTGCTTCCGCCGCTGGAACGAGGGGGAGCTGGAAAGCTACCTCATTCAGATCACGGCGGAGATCCTGGCCTACCGGGAGAACGGGGAAGCCGTGGTGGACGCCGTGCTGGACAAGGCCGGGCAGAAGGGCACGGGGAAATGGACCGTCCGGGCCGCCCTGGACGCGGGCGTGGACCTGTCCTTGATCGCGGAGGCGGTCTTTGCCCGCTGCGTTTCCGCCGATACGGCGAGCCGGGATGAGGCGGCGGGACTGTTTTCGGTTGTAAAGAACGCCCCCTTTACAGGCGATAGAAGTGCTTTCCTCGCCGAGCTGGAACAGGCCCTTTATGCCGCGAAGCTCATTTCCTATGCCCAGGGCTTTTCGCTTCTGCGCGCGGCGGACCGGGAGCAGGGCTGGGGCCTGGACCTCGGCAGCGTCGCCGCTCTGTGGCGTGGCGGCTGCATCATACGCTCCCGCTTTTTGGAGGATATTCGCGCGGCCTTTGCAGCGGAGCCCAAGCCGGAAAACCTGCTCTTTGCCCCTGCCTTCCGGGAGGCCCTGCTGCGCTGCGAGGGCGCTCTGCGGCGCGTCGTGGCGGAGGCTGCGTCCTGCGGCATTCCGGTCCCGGCCCTTTCGGCGGCTCTGGCTTATTTTGATTCCCTGCGCTGCGCCCGTCTCCCGGCGAATCTGCTCCAGGCTCAGCGGGATTATTTCGGCGCTCACGGCTACGAGCGGCGGGACAGGCCCGGTGAGGGACCCTTTCATACGGACTGGACGGGGCTGGGCGGCGTTTCCGCCTCGGAAAGCTATACGGTTTAAGGCGGCTTTAAGGAGAACGGTTTATGCTGATAATCAAAGAAAACTGCCGCTGGGCGGCGGTGGCGCCCAGCAGCGTGGGATTGCGCATCACGCCGACGGAACGGCAGACGGTGGCCGT
>CAMVOG010000198.1 GCA_947169005.1 uncultured Clostridia bacterium
CTGTTTAATTTACAAGGTACACGCCCCGCTCGGCGCAGGGTCTTTATATTACCACACGCGGAGGGCTTTGTCAAGAGTTTTTTTCGCATCCAAGGAGAAAAACCCCGGCTCGCCCGAGCGCTTTGTTAATATACCACCCTTCCCCGCCCTTGTCAACACCTTTTTTGCAGTTTTTTGGCTTTTTTTGGTTTGTCAAGGGAACAGGGCTCAGGGAACAGGGAACAGGGAACAGGGTTCAAGGGGCGGAGATCAGCGCCCGGATGCGGGGCGAGCCGGCGCTGGCCAACGCCGCCCAGGTGGCCAGCAAGGAGAGCGAGGAAAGATCCTTCGCTGACGCTCAGGATGACAAGGCAGGGGAACGGATTGTGACCGAAGGAAATCCCCGGAGTGGGGCCACGTCGCCTTCGGCTCCTCGCAATGACAGGGCGGAGAAGAGCAGCGCCACGGAGGGGGCCCAGGAGGAGCGCCCTGCGGGCGAGATTTACGGGCCACCGGGGACGGTGGCCCCTACGAGGGCTGCCACAAACGTGACGCTGACGGCGGAGGACCGGGCGGAGGAGGTGCGGCGGGTGGCCGTGGAGGAGGCGGGGCTTTCCGTCGAGGCCGGGGACACGCTGGCGGACATCTTCACCCAGGCGGCGCCGGAGGGCGTTGACCCCGCCGCCTTTGCCGCCGTGAACGGCTACTTCTATCAGGCCGGAGAGCGCGGCCTGCCCTTTGACAAGGTGCGGGAGAGCATCCCCGCCGGGGCGTGGAGCGTGGCGAGAGGCACGGAGGAGATCGCGCAGTACGCCTACAACAGGGGGCGGATGAAGACGCTGGCCCAGGAGGTGGAGGCCGAGCGGCGGCAGCGGGAGGCGGAGCGGAAGGCCGCCGAGCAGGCGCAGCTTGCCCGGGAGCTCGTCAACGACGAGGAATACCAGGATTACAGAGACTTCCGCAAGTGGCTGAGGGGACAGGCGCTCACGATCTCCCGCTCCGACGCGGCGGGCATTGCGGACTTCAACGATCATTGCCTTGCTTGCGTCGGGCCTTTATCTTTTTGATCGCCAGCAGCAGCGCGGGCAGCGGGAGGGTCAGGCTGAGATTCACGATGGGGACCAGGCGGTCCGAAAGCCACTCCAGGGCAAAGGCGTTGGGCGCGAGCAGGAAGGAGGCAGCGGTCATGGCCGCGCCGCAGAGCAGGACGGGAACGCGGCGGCTTTGGAGGCCGGCCAGGTCCCGAAAAGCCTCCGCCGCGGAGAGAAGCAGCGCGCCCAAAAGGGCAAAATCCGCCAGTACCCAAACGAGGACGATAAGCGGCTCCACCCGCTGCAGCACGTTGAAGAGCTTCAGGTTGCTGATCATCACGAAAAAGGGGTACTGCTGCCGCTTCGCGCTCTCCGGGCCGAGAATGCCCACAGTGGTGACGATGGCCAGCAGCACGCCCGGCAGGACGAAGGCCAGGCAGCGCAGGGCGTGTTTCTTCACATTTCCGCCCGGCTTCACGTATTTCCCCAAAAAGCCCAGGTAAACCCAAAGGGAGCAGACGTTTGTGATCGGCAGGGCCGCCGCGGCGAGGCCGCCCGCATCCAGCGGATTCAGCGGCAGAAGATAGTCAACATTCACCTCCGGCAGGGCAAAGGCGAAGAGCAGAAGCAGGACCGGCGCCAGGAGCAGCGCGCAAAGCTCCGCCATGCGGACCGCCGTGGCAACGCGGCTCAGGGCCGGGACCAAAGCCACCGCCGCCATGCTGAGCAGGAAAAACCAGAGGCTTCCGCTCTCATAGACCGTGGAAAGCAGCCGCTCCGCCCCACTGCGCAGGATGAAGCCGCAGTAAAAGCTGAGCCACAGCCCCAGGAGCCCCGCGGCAACGCGGCCGCCGATCCGCCCCAGCGCTTCCTCCAGGGCCTGGAACAGCCCGCCGGGACAGCCTTGCAGGAGCGCCCTCACCGTCAGCAGCATCAGAAGCAGCAGCCCCGCCGCCGGGAGGACCGCCGCCCAGCAGGCCCGGCCGCCCAGCTCCAGCGCCGCCTTGGGCAGGAGGCGGGAGGCCGGGGACAGCGTAAGCACCGCGGCGCATACCGCAAGCTGGCGAAAGCTGATCTGCCCCTCTTTCACTTTCGCTCCTCCGTTTCCTCGCTTGCCGGGGAGATCCCCAGGTCATAGGTCCGCTCCAGGCAGGCGGTAACCTCCAGGCTCAGCTCCGCCTCCATCAGCGGCGCGGGCCAGTCGGCGGCGCAGCAGCGGCGGAAGAGGATCGGGTGGGCCCGTTCCAGAGCACGCCCCGCCCCGATGAGGTCCTGCCCCTCCGCGCACATCCGCGCCAGGGCCGCCTCCATCCGCGCCGCCTCCACGGAGGCGAAGGAACGCTCCAATTCCGCGGTCACCGCCGGGTCATAGAGGTCCAGCGCGTGCTCCATGCCCGCCACGTTTCCCCGCAGCTCCGCAAGGACCCGCAGCCTCGTGAGGCGGCCGTCCTCAAAGACCGGCTCAAAGCGGCAGTCCGCCCCGGTAAGCTCCACGGAGGCCAGGCCGCCCGCCCCGTCCGGGACCTCCACGATGTCCATGCGGGCCTCATTATTTAATAGTGTCAGCCCCCGGGCCTCATCTCCCGTGACGAAGCCCCGCAGGACCCCCTTACGGATCAGCGCGTAGCCCGGGACCTGCACGGTCATGGCGCCCTCCTCCAAAACCTCCTCCCGCTCCGCCAGCTCCAACGCCGCCAGGATGGCGCAGCCGTCCTCCGCCAGAGACTCCGCCGCCTGGCCGACGCTGGTGACAAAGCATTCGGAGGACAGGTGCACGTCCTCCTCAATGGCCCGCAGGCGCTCGTTGACGCTGCGCTCCTGCGTGGAGGCGGCGGTGATGGCCTCCGCCGCCGTGGAGCCCCGCACGATATAGACCTTCGTATCCAGGCGCATGTCGATCCCCCGCTCCACGGTTTCCAGATAGACGCTGATATCCCGGCTCGCGGCCTCCTCCCCAATGAGAAAGCTCTGGGTCTCCCCGAAGAAGATATACTTTTTCTCCGAGCGGTCCTGCATGCTCTGCATGGCGCGGCGGACGGTCTGCCCGCTGCTGACCAGGACGCCGACCTTTCCTTCGCTGTCCGCGCCCACTGCGGCGGTCAGCAGCAGCTCGCCGTCCACCAGATCCACGCCCACGGTCTGAACGATCTCAAAGTCCTCGATCTCTCCGGCGTTCACCAGGACCAGGTTTTTGGAGCAGCCGGAAAGCAGCGGAAGGAGCAGCAGGAAGGGCAAAACTCTCCTCAATCCGGCTCACTCTCCCTCCCCGGCGTCAGATAGGGCTTGCGCCGCCGATTGGCACTGACGGGGGGCTTGATCAGCGCCCGCAGGCCGCCGCCCCCGGTAAAGGGCTGGGTATAGGCCACGCCGAAGGTCTCCAGGGAGGCCAGGTGGCAGAGCAGCAGGGCCAGCCCCAGCATGATCCCGTAAAGGCCGAAGCAGAGAGACAGGACCGCAGCCCCCAGCCTGCACAGGCGCAGGGCCAGGGACATATCGTGATTGGGGATCGTGAAGCCGGCGATGCCCGCCAGGGCCACAACGATCACCACCACCGGTGAGACCACCTTCGCTTCCACCGCCGCCTGGCCCACCACGAGCCCGCCGATGATGCTGACGGTCTGCCCCACGGTCTGAGGCAGACGGAGGCCCGCCTCCTGCAGCAGCTCAAAGGTCAGGAGCATCCCCAGCACCTCCGCCGCCGTGGAAAAGGGCACGTCCTGCCGGCTGGCAATGATGGACAGCAGCAGCTTCACCGGGATCATCTGCCGGTGGTAGACCGCCACCGCCACGTAGACCGCCGGGAGAAAGACGCTGATAAAGACCGCCCCATAGCGCAGCAGCGTGAGGAAGGAGGCCGCCAGGTAGTGGATGGAATCGTCCTCCGGCACGCGGAAGAATTCGGAGATGTCCGTGGGCAGCAGAAAGCCCATGGGCAGACCCTCCACCAGCAGAGCCACCCGCCCCTCCAGCAGCCCCAGGGCCAGCTTGTCCGGCCGCTCCGTCGTGAGCACCTGGGGAAAGGGGCTGCGGCGGCTGCCCGCCGCCAGCTCCTCCACGCTGCCGCTGCTGAGAAC
>CAMVOG010000199.1 GCA_947169005.1 uncultured Clostridia bacterium
CTCGGGAGACCAGCCCTTGAAGGTGTAGATATAGTCGCCGTCCTCGTCCTTTACAAAGCGGACCTGTACGCTCTCCTCCCCGTCCCCGATGGGGAATACCACGTCCACGTACCGTCCCGTTTCTTCCCGCCAGAGGGCGTATTCCGTCTCGGAAAGGCCCGTAATGCCCCGCTCTGCCGCGTAGACCTCCGTGACCTCCCAGGCCATAGCGTGGAAATCGGGCTCTTTTTCCGCCGCGCTCCGCCCCGTGAGGGTGCAGCCCGCGGCCACGGCCAGGATCAGCAGCAGGGCCGCAAGAGTGATCGCCGCCGTTTTCGGCTTTTTGGCCAGCAGCAAAATGCGCTCCTTGATGCCCCGGCGGCTGCCCGTCATGGTGGTGGCCGTCAGCAGCAGAGCCGGGCGCTTTTCGCAGGTGAGGCCGATCAGCGTCCGCCCGCAGGCGGCCCGCTCCCCTTCTCCCAGGCGGCGGATGGCCGCCTCGTCACAGGCCAGCTCCCCGTCCCTGCGGGAGAGAAAGGCCGCCCACCACACCAGGGGATTGAACCAGTGCAGGGCCAGGCAGAGGCCCCGCAGGATGGACCAGATATGGTCCCCGTGGCGGAAATGGGTCTCCTCATGGGCCAGGACGTGTTTGAGCCGCGCCTCGTCCTCTGCCGCCTCCGGCGTCAGATACACGGCGGGGCGGAAAAGCCCGAAGAGGCAGGGCGTCTCCACGGCCTCGGAAACGTAGACGGGCAGGCGACAATCCGGGGCGGTAAAGTGCTTGCGGCTCCGCTTTAAGCGCAGGGCAAAGCGCAGATTGCCCAAAAGAAGCCACAGCCCCACCAAGCCCGCGCCCGCGAGCCAGATATAGCGGGCGAGCCGATCCCAAAGGATCCCGGACCGGGCAGCGCCCCTCGCGCCCGTCGCCGGGGCCTCCGCCGTTTCCTGTCCCGTCTGCGGCCTCACGGTTTCCGCCGGGACCGCGGGCGCATCGGCAGGCGTCGTCGTCTCCGGGGCCGCATAGGCCCCATGTGGGGCAGCGGTCAGCGCTTCCGCCCTCTCCGCGATCCGCACGGGCACGTCCTGGGGCAGCGTGTTCAGCACGCTCACGGGAGTGCTCCCCAGGCTGAAGGGCAGCAGCAGCCGCACCAGGGCCAGCAGCCACAGGCCGTATTGCAGCCGCAGACTGACGCGGCCCTTCAGCAAAAAGCGCAGGCCGATCAGCAGCAGAAGCAGCACGGACGAGGTCACGATCCATTCAAGCGTCATCCTTTTCCTCCATTTCCCGCAGTATTGCGTAAAGCTCCTCGATTTCCTCTTTAGGAAGGCGCTGCTTCTTCGTAAGACTGCTCACCAGCATGGACACACTGCCCTTGTAGACCCGGCTGAGCAGATCCTCCGTCTCCCGCAGGGCGGCGTCCTCCCGGCGCAGCAGGGGCGAAAAGGTCTTTTTCCCGCCCCCATCGGCGGAGCGGACGGCCCCCTTCTCCTCCAGGCGGCGCAGCAGCGTCAGGGTCGTGCTGCGGCTCCAGCCCACACGGGCAGAAAGGGCCTCCGTCAACTCCCGGCCCGTCCGGGGCGCCGATTCCCACAGCTCCTCCATTACCTGCCATTCGGCTTCGGTCAAGGTGTTTCGTTTCTCATCCATAGGCTTGTCCTCCCATATGTTGTTTACAGCTGTAACCAGAGTATAGCACGGTTGTTTACAGTTGTCAACAGGGAAATGCAAAAAACGGGCGGCAAATTGCCGCCCCTACGATTTTAAAGCATATATTTTTCAATCACCCGGGCGAGGCCGTCTTCCTCATTCGTGTCCGTCACGAAGCCCGCCCGGCGCTTCACGTCCTCGTGGGCGTTACCCATGGCGACGCCGAGGCCCGCGGCCTCCAGCATAGCCAGGTCGTTGAGCTGGTCCCCCGCCGCGATAGAGGCGGAAACGTCTACGCCGCAGTATTCGCAGACCTTCCGCAGTCCCTCGCCCTTGCTGACCTCCCGATGCATGAACTCCAGGATATGGGGCGTAGAAGTGCAGAAGCAGGTCTCCTCCACGGGCTCACGGGTCAGGGCCGCGCCGTCCGCCGCGATCTTCACGGGCTCGTCCAGCCACAGGACCTTGTTGACGCCGCGCTTTGCCAGGGGGACGGGGTCCTGCAGCAGATGCAGGGGTTCCCCGTTCCGGCGGCTGTATTCCTCGATCTGGCCGGAAACCTCGGAGGAATACATTTCGTCCAGGGACCAGACGATCATGAGGGCCCCGGCCTCCCGGCCCAGCTCCACCAGGCGCAGGACGGATTCCGGCTCCATCAGCCGCTGGTAGACCAGGCGCCCGCTGTCTGGGCAGAGGATCGTGGCCCCGTTGTGGCTGATGACCGGCGTATCGGGGCTCACCAAGTCCAAATAGCGGCTGACGCCGCCCACGGGCCTGCCCGTGGCGAGGGTAAAGCGTTTCCCCGCCCGTTTCAGCTTGTCGATGGCCTCCCGCACGGCGGGTGAAACGGTCTGATCCCGGCGGATCAGCGTCCCGTCGATATCCGAGGCCAGGAGCTTATAGTTCATCTTCACTGCTTCTCGCTTTCTTTCGTAATGCCAAAAGAGCCTGCACCCGCTCAAAATCGGCGCGGCTCACCAGGGGCGGATGGGTCCCCGCCACCACGAACCATTCCTCCGGCGGCACCTCCGCCACCACGGGGCTTTTATAGCTGAGCTTCCGCCGCCTGCCCTGGACCATGACCCCCGTATACATTTCGTTGCGCAGTATGCGCCCCACGGTGGTCTTGCTCCAGCGCTCGGAGAAATTCTCCCCCGCGCTGGGGCGAAAGCGCTCCCCCCTCCGCCGCTTGTAGCCTGCCGGATTGGGGATGCCCTCCTCCGTCAGCAGCCTGGCGATGGCATAGGCGCTTTTGCCTGCCAGAGCCAGAGTGAAGATACGGCGCACCACCCCGGCGGCCTCCGGGGCCGGCTCCAGAGAGCCCTTCACGAGCCCCTTGCGGTAGCCGTAGAGGGGAAAGCCCGCGATGGACTGCCCCTCCCGCCGCTTATGGTCCAGCACGGCCCGGACGTTTTCGGAAAGATCCTCGGAGTACCATTCGTTCACAAGTCCCGCGATCTGCCTGGCCTTTTTGTTGCCCTTCACGGCGCTGTCGGCGTTGTCCGCCACGGCCACGAAGCGCACGCCCCAGAGGGGAAAGAGCTTATGGATATAGCGCTCCACTTCCTCCATGTCCCGTGTAAAGCGGCTTTGGGTCTTGCAGAGCACCACGCCGAAGCGGCGCTCCTCCGCGTCCCGCAGGAGCCGCTGAAAATCCGGGCGCAGGACCCCTACGCCGGAGTAGTCCTCGTCCACATAGAGGTCATAGACCTCCCAGCCCCGCTCGGCGGCGCAGCGCAGCAGCAGGGACCGCTGATTCTGTATGCTCTCGGACTCGGCTCCCGTGCCGTCCTCCTTGCTGAGGCGGCAGTAGATGGCGCATTTCATAAGGCTCCCCCCGAAACTGATCTCAGGGGGAGCCTATGCGCTCAAACAGGAAAAATTACTGCTTTACGGACACATTCATGCGCGGTACGGGCACCTCGATACCCTTCTCCTTAAAGGCCCGGTTGGTCTTCTCGATCAGGTCAAAGTACACGTCCCAATAATCGTCGCTCTTGCACCAGACGCGGACGGTGAATTCCAGAGCGCTGTCCTTGTGGTCGGAGAGGCGGACGAAGGGCTCCGGGTCCTTAAGGGCCTGGGGCAGGGACTCGGCCACGCCCAGCAGCGTGCCGCGCACCAGGTCGATATCCGTGCCGTAGGGGGCCTTGAAGGCCAGATCCACGCGGCGGGTATCCTCGGCGGAGTAGTCGACCACGCTGCCGCCGGTGATGGCGCTGTTGGGGATGGTGACGCGCTTGTTGTCCAGGGTCAGGAGGGTGGTGTAGAACAGGCTGATGTTCGTCACCGTGCCGGACTGCCCGGTTACACAGGGAACAATTGCACAGCAAAGAGAACGGTTTGGCATGACGGAACAAAATATTTTGCAAGTATTAACGGAGCTGCAATCGCTATGAGCAAGGTACGACT
>CAMVOG010000200.1 GCA_947169005.1 uncultured Clostridia bacterium
AATGCAGGTATGGCAAGCGGTGCGGATATAATCCTGATCCCTGAGATCCCTTATGATATTGATAAGATAGTAGAAGCTATCAACAAGAGAAAAGAGAGAGGGTCAAAGTTCACCATCATAGCTGTGGCAGAGGGTGCCATTAGCAAAAAGGACGCAAAGCTCAGCAAGAAAGAATATAAGAAAAAGATGGAGAGCCTCCCCCATCCTTCAGTTTCATATATGGTAGCTCATGAGATAGAGAAGAAGACCGGTCAGGAAGTAAGATGACAGAGTATTCGCATCAAGACTCGGTGCCGAAGCCGGAAAGCTCATTCTCAAGGGAGAGTACGGATTTATGGTGGGTTATAAAGACCGTGAGATAGTGAAGGTTCCCTTAAAGGATGTGGCAGGAAAATTAAAACAGCTTGATCCCGATGCTTCGATCATTAAAGAAGCAAAGATGCTGGGAATAAGCTTTGGTGATTAAGGAAGCAAGTGCAGTACCAGGCATTATACAGAAAGTTCCGTCCTGATGCCTTTGACGATGTCAAAGGCCAGGACACCATAGTAACAACCCTTAAGAATCAGATAAAAACCGGACGTATTGGTCATGCATATCTCTTTACCGGTACAAGGGGTACCGGTAAGACGACAGTGGCTAAATTATTCGCAAAGGCTGTTAACTGCAAGAGCAGATTGGAGGACGGAAGTCCCTGCGGCGAATGCGAAAGCTGCAAAGCCATTAAGGCCGGTGCTTCCATGAATGTTGTTGAGATAGATGCTGCCAGTAATAACGGAGTAGACAACATCAGGGAGATAAGGGAAGAGGTTCAGTACAGACCGACAGATGCGGACTACAGAGTTGATATTATAGACGAAGTACATATGCTGTCTGTCGGTGCTTTTAATGCTATTCTGAAAACACTTGAGGAACCGCCGGAATATGTTATATTTATTCTTGCGACTACTGAAGTGAATAAAATACCCATAACAGTCCTTTCCAGATGCCAGCGATATGATTTCAAGAGAATGACCATTGAGACCATGGCTGACAGGATGAGGGAACTGTCGGACACTGAGGGGATACAGGTAGAGGATAAGGCACTTAGATATATTGCAAAATGTGCCAATGGATCCATGAGAGATGCACTGAGTCTCCTGGATCAGTGTGCGGCTTTTTTCATGGGAGAGGAGCTGACATACGAAAGAGCCCTGGAAGTTCTCGGGGCTGTGGACACATCGGTTTTCAGCAGGTTCTATAATAAGATACTGGAGAAAGATACTTCGGGAGCCATACCACCGCAAGATCGGCAAGGACCTGCAGCTCTTTATGACGGACGAGCTGGTGGGCCGCGGCATGCCCATGTTCCTGCCCAAGGGCTATACCATCTGGCGCGAGCTGGAGGATTATATCCGAGGCAAGGAGCTGCGCCTGGGCTATCAGCACGTTATGACCCCCTGCGTGGGCACCGTCGATCTCTACAAGACCTCCGGCCACTGGGATCATTACAAGGAAAACATGTTCCCCGCCATGGAGGTGGACGACGAGACCTACGTTCTGCGTCCCATGAACTGCCCGCACCACATGCGCATCTACGCCAGCCGGCCCCATTCCTACAGGGACCTGCCCCTGCGCATCGGTGAGATCGCCCACGACTTCCGCTACGAGTCCTCCGGCACCTTGAAGGGCATCGAGCGCGGCCGTCACTTCTGCCAGAACGACGCCCACCTTTTCGTGACGCCGGAGCAGATCAAGGACGAGGTCAGCAAGGTCTGCGACCTGATCTTTGACTGCTACAAGGATTTCGGCATCACCGATTACCGCTGCGTCCTCTCCCTGCGCGACCCGGCGGATAAGAAGAAATATCACGATGACGACGAAATGTGGAACAACGCCGAGGCCGCCCTGCGGGAGGTCCTGGTGGAGCTGGGCATTGACTTCACCGAAGAGATCGGCGAGGCCGCCTTCTACGGCCCGAAGCTGGACGTGAACGTCCGTCCCGCGGTAGGCGCGGAGTACACCCTTTCCACCTGCCAGCTTGACTTCTGCCTGCCCATGAAGTTCGATCTGAAATATATCGACAAGGACGGCAGCGAGAAGACACCTGTGGTGCTGCACCGGGCCATCCTGGGCTCCCTGGACCGTTTCATGGCCTATCTCATCGAGGAGACCATGGGCGAGTTCCCCCTGTGGCTGTCTCCCGTGCAGGCGAAGATCCTGCCCATCACGGACCGGGCCCACGAGTACGCCTGCAAGGTGGCGGAGGAGCTGGAGAAGGAAAACATCCGCGTGGAGACCGACCTGCGCAACGAGAAGATCGGCTACAAGATCCGCGAGGCGCAGATGCAGAAGATCCCCTACATGATCGTCATCGGCGACAAGGAGGTTGAGGAGGGCAAGATCGCCGTCCGCACCCGCCACGGCGGCGACAAGGGCGCCATGACGGTGGACGCTTTCCTGGACCAGCTCTGCGAGATGCGCCGGACCCGTGCCCTCAAGCTCTGGGGCGAAGAGTGAGGATAGATTTCAGCAGATAATACTTCTTTTTAGACGGTGCATTGAATAGAAATGAAACTCCCTCCGTAGAATAAGCGGGAAGCTATTCTACGGAGGGTGCTTTTTATGGAAGAAACGAAGCGGGCCCGGCGCGGTCTGGCCCTGTCCCTGGCGCTGCTGATCCTCTTGAACGCCCTGGTGATCTCCGCCTATCAGCAGGCGGAGGCGGCGGCCTACAGGCAGGGCTCCACCGGGAGCACCGTCCGTCAGATTCAGCAGAAGCTGCGGGACCTGGGCTATTATACCTATACCGTGGACGGCATTTACGGCAGCCGCACCGTGGAGGCGGTCAAGCGCTATCAGAAAGCGAAGGGGCTTACGGTGGACGGCGTCTGCGGAGCCAAGACCCTGGCGTCCCTGGGTATCCGCTCCTCCGCGAGCCAGACCACGGCGGACGTGGAGCTGCTGGCCCGGCTCATTTCCGCCGAGGCTAGGGGAGAGCCCTATACCGGCCAGGTGGCTGTGGGGGCCGTGGTGCTGAACAGGATCGAGCATCCGTCCTTCCCCAACAGCCTGGCGGGGGTCATTTATCAGCCCGGGGCCTTCTCCTGCCTGGGGGACGGTCAGTTTTACAAGCCCGTGGCGGAGAGCGCCTACCGGGCCGCCCGGGACGCGCTGAACGGCTGGGACCCCTCCGGCGGGGCCATTTATTACTTTAACCCCGCCACCGCCACCAGCCGATGGATCTGGTCCCGGCCCCTCATCGTGGTCATCGGCAAGCACCGCTTCTGCGCGTAAAAGAACACCCAGGGAACGGGAAAGACCCGAGCCCTGGGTGTTTTGCCGTTGTTTATTCCGTCTTGGAGGCGATATGCCGGTTGATGGCGCAGAGGATGCCCTTGATGGAGGCCTTGTAGATGTTGTGGGAGAGGCCCACGCCGAAGACGGGCTCTCCCTCCGGGGTCATCAGCTCGATATAGGCGGCGGCGCGGGAGTCGGAGCCCGTGGAGACCGCGTGCTCGGAGTAGGAGACGAAGCGGTAGTCCGCCAGCTCCAGATTCCGCACGGCATTGAAGAAGGCGTCGATGGGGCCGTTGCCCACGCCCTCCAGCTCATAATTGGTGTCGTTGTAGGCCAGCACGCCCGTGAAGCTCACCACGGAGTGGCCCTCCGGGTCCGTGTTGTCGTCGAACTTATAGCGGGCCAGGCGGTAGGGGGTCTCCACGTCGATGTAGGTATCCCGGAACAGCTCGTAAAGATGCTCGTAGGAGAGCTCGGAGCCCGTGCGCTCCGTCTCCGCCTGAACGACCCGGCCGAACTCCGGGCGCATGGCCCGGGGCAGCACGTAGCCGAACTGGGTTTCCAATATGAAAGCGGCCCCGCCCTTGCCGGACTGGCTGTTGATGCGGATGATGGAATCGTACTTGCGGCCCACGTCCTTGGGGTCGATGGGCAGATAAGGCACGTTCCAGGCGGCGTGCGGGTCCGTCTGCATCCGGTGCAGGCCCTTGTTGATGGCGTCCTGGTGGGCGCCGGAGAAGGCAGTAAAAACA
>CAMVOG010000201.1 GCA_947169005.1 uncultured Clostridia bacterium
ACCTGGCCAAATCCGTCAAGACGATCAAGGACGGCGTTTTCCGGGGCTGCTCGGCCCTGGAGTCCGTTACCTTCCATGAAAACGACGGGGCGGGGTGGGCCATGACCATCGGCGACCGCGCCTTCCAGGACTGCAAGAGCCTCACGGCGCTTGCGCTCCCCGAGGGCGTGACCAGCCTGGGCTATTACGTGCTCCAGGGGGCCAGCGTCACGGAGCTTACCGTCCCCTCCACCGTCACCAAATCCGGCTACTACAACAGCGACGGCGCCCTGGCGGGCTGCGTGCCCCTGCGCAAGGTGATCTTTGCCGAGGGCACCAAAACCATCCCCGCTTATATCTGCGCCAGCGAAGGCCAGACCTCCTACATCCAGGAAGTCGTTTTCCCCGAGGGGCTGGAGCGCATCGGGAACAGCGCCTTTTACAGGTGCGCCAATCTGGCCGTTCCCTATCTGATCCCCGAGAGCGTCCACACCATTGAGGACAATGCCTTTGCCTACTGCATGAACACGCTGAGCGTGCGCTTCCCCGCCGCTCTGCAGAATCTTTCCAATACGGCCTTCAAGGGCACGAGCATCGGAGAGGCCCGGATCAGCGCCGAGGACGCGCCCGTGGCGATCTCGCTGATCAACAACGAAATCCACTACGTCGCCGACGTGAGCGGCATCAAGGACGGGCCGGACAAATATCTTGACCGGACAAAGTGCGACGTGCGCTCCTCCTCCAGCACCGTCTCCGCCGTGGGGATGATCCCGCTGACGATCCAATACGCCTTTAAGTCCACAAGTAATCCCTCCAATCTCTCCATCCTCATCAAGCTCCCCGCCGGGACGAGCGTCCTGGAGAACACCATAACCGTCAACGGACGGGAGACCGACACCACGATCACGAACGACGGCAGGCTCACCTGCCGGCCCAACGCCCCCGCCGGGACGATCAGCCTGATGATCACGCCGCAGAGTACGCGCTATATGATGATCTACGCCCAGGCGATCTATTCCCTCGGCGGCCGGCAGCGGACCGAGACCATCGGGATCACCGATCTGAGCGACGAGGTGCTGACGCTCTTCGTGCCCAATGAGATCTCCACCCCCAGCTTCGTGGCGGCGGGCACCGCCGGGCCCGGCAGGACCGTGGAGCTCCTGGTGGGCGATGAGCTTGTCGCCACCGCCACCGCCTCCGCCACCGGAAACTACTCCGCCAACATAACGCTCGCCGCCCCCGAGGAGGGGAAGAGCTACCGGGTCCGGGCGAGATGGATCGGAGCGGACGGGTCCGAGACCTCCTGCGCGGATCTTGTGACCTACCGCAGCAACGCGGCTGAGCTGACCGAATTCATGATGTATTACCGGGGCAAGCAGTATGACATCCTCAGCCTCGGGGCCACAAGCCCGGTGATCAGCTGGTCCAACGGGACGAGCTTCACCTTTACCGTGGATTTCGACGACTGCAGCAAGGTGGAGGAGGTGCGGATCGTCAGCTCCAAGAAGAACGGCGATACCATCCTCCCCGCCGTGTACGACCAGGCTCAGGACCGCTTCGTCGCCACCGGCTTCAAGGGGTACGTGCCCGGCACGATCTATGTGGAATACCGCGAAAAGCAGAAGCCGCGCTTTGAAGGGGCCTCCGTCCGCCCCGACGGGCGCTATACGGAGAGCGGCCTGGCGGGCCGGAGCTTCTGGTTTGACCGGACAGGGGAGGCCTCCGACTTCCGCTTCATCACGGAGCTGCTGGAGAACGCGGCCTTCGAGCCCCAGTCCGAGGGCTACATCCAGGGCGTTTACGAGGGCAAGACCTGCTATATGTCCGAGGGCATCGTGCGCTATGAGCGCGAGGGAGAGATCTTCCTTTGCCGTGAGCTTTACCTTCGGGAGGAGGACGGCAGCTATACCCTGCTGCGCACCGGCTACGGCCCCTGGGAGGAGGACGGCGCGCAGGAGGCCGCCGTGCTGATGAACGATCTGCAGGACCTTTGGGAGAGCTACGAGGGCCTCAACACGATCCTGGAGGACGACGGCGTTGAGAACGACAAGGCCATCTACGGCGCCCTCTACGACTATATCGACGACGCAAAGAACTATGTGGACAAGAGCTCTCCGGAATATGAAGAGCTGGTCGGCATCGAATACGAGCTGCGCACGAGCGAGCTGATGCACGACTCTGTCTTTGCCATGATGGAGACGCACAGAGTCGCCAAAAAGTCCATTGAGTCGTCGGACGACCCCGTTTATCTCATGCCGGATCAGATGGAAGAGCATATGGACGAGTGCTTTAATTCCATGACGGGTCTGGCCAAGCGCACGGAGGATGAGACCCTTCGCAGTGTGCTGAACAAGCTCTCCAAGAAAAACGGGAAGGACAAGAGCCTGATGGAGCGGCTGAATGAGATGATGGTGGACGACTACAAGCGCTCCAAGGCAAAGTTCCGGAGCAAAATGGCCGTTGATCCCTCCGGCTTCGTCTATGAGGCTGTGGAGAGCAACCGCCTGGAGGGCGTCACCGCCACGATCTTCTACCGGGAGACCATGGAGGCCGCGCCGGTGGTCTGGGACGCCTCGGAATACGACCAGCTGAACCCGCTCCTTACGGACGAGGAGGGCTGCTACGCCTGGGACGTGCCCGAGGGCTTCTGGCAGGTCATGTTCGAGAAGGAAGGCTACGAGACCGCTTACAGCGAGTGGTTGCCCGTGCCGCCGCCCCAGCTGGAGGTGAACGTGGGCATGGTATCCGCCCAGGCCCCCGCCGTCAAGCTGCTGAACGCCCACAGCGGCTCCATTGAGCTGGTCTTCACCCAGTACGTGGACGTTTCCACCGTCACCGGGGACACCGTCGTCTTTACGGCGGATGGCCGGGCTGTGGCCGGGACCTGGGAGGCCCTGGACGCGGAGGCCGCTCCCGGCGGCGAGGGGCTGACGCTGGCTTCCGCCTTCCGCTTCACCCCCGCCGCGGAGCTGACGGTCACCACTCTGTCCTGCAGCGTGGAAAACGTGCTGGGCTACAATGGCCTCTCCGTTGAAAAGACCGCACTCAGCGATGTCCCCGTTACGCTGGATATCCGCAGCCTGGAGGCCCCCGAGGAGCTGACCGTCGCCTACGGCGGCACGGGCACCCTCCGCGTCACCGCTTCCCCGGCCGCTGCCGCGGCGGGCAAGCGCCTGCCCCTTACGGGCAGCGACGCCTACATCCTCTGCGCGGCCGCGGCCGTGACCTTTGACGCCTCCGGCGTCGCGGTGGTGAAGCTGGGCGGCCTGCTGCCCGGCACGGCCACCCTCCGCTATGAGGTCGAGGGCACCCTGCTCAGCGGCTCCGTGGCGGTCACCGTTGACCCCGAGGCGGAGCCCGAGCCCGAGCCCGACGATCCACGGGACGTGAACGGCGACGGCGTCTTTGACCGCGCCGACGCGGCGGCCATCTTCGCCTATACGGCGGGCTGGGACATTCCCGTGAACGAGCCTGCCCTGGACGTGAACGGTGACGGCAAGGTGACGAACCGCGACGCGCTCCTCGCCTTCCGCCGGGCCGCCGGGCTGGTGGAGACCACAGCGTAAAAAACCTGGTGGAGACCACAGCGTAAAAAACAGAACGGGCGGCCCGCGCCGCCGGAAAAAAACGGCCGCCGCGCTTTTTAAGCGCGGCGGCTCGGTTTTGTCTCAGTATCCTTTTTACAGCTGGATCTGCTCCATGGTATAGGCTTCCACCACGTCGCCTTCCTTGATGTCGTTGAACTTCTCGATGGAAAGGCCGCACTCGAAGCCGGAGTTGACCTCCTTCGCGTCGTCCTTGAAGCGCTTGAGGGAGGCCAGAGCGCCCTCGTGGATCACGATGCCGTCCCGCACCAGGCGGACGGAGGCGTTGCGCACCAGCTTGCCGTCCTGCACATAGCAGCCGGCGATGGTGCCGATCTTGGAGACCTTGTAGGTCTGGCGCACCTCGGCGTGGCCCAGCAGGACCTCCTTGAAGCGGGGGGCCAGCATGCCCTTCATGGCCGCCTCGATCT
>CAMVOG010000202.1 GCA_947169005.1 uncultured Clostridia bacterium
AGCCGGGTCACTGGCCGTCGCGCAGACGACGATGGAGTAGCGCAAGGCGTCATGCCGCCGCAGAAGCTCCACCACCCGGGCCACATTGCTGGCCTTCTGGCCGATGGCCACGTAGACGCAGATCATGTCCTTCCCCTTCTGGTTCAGGATCGTATCTACGGCCAGGCTGGTCTTTCCCGTCTGCCGGTCTCCGATGATCAGCTCGCGCTGACCGCGCCCGATGGGAAACATGGCGTCAATGGCCAGGACGCCCGTTTCCACAGGCTCCGCAACGGATTGTCTGTCAATGATACCAGGGGCCTGGGCCTCCAGGGGCTCATAACCGTCCGGCTTGATGGGGCCAAGCCCATCGATGGGCGCGCCGAGGGGGTCCACCACCCGGCCAAGGAACTGCTCACCCACCGGGACACCCGCCATTCTCCCGCTGCGCAGGACACGGCTGCCCTCGGAAACGTCGTCATAGGAGCCAAAGAGGATGCAGCCCAGCTCATCCTTGCGAATGTCCTGCACCATGCCGCGCACGCCGCTTTCAAAGAGCAGGATCTCGCCGTAAGCGGCCTTCTCCAGGCCCGAAACGGTCACGATCCCGTCCGCCACCGTGGTGGTGACGCCCTGCTCGCCCTGCTCAGCCTGCAGGGAGAACTCGTCAATGCTCTCCTTTAGAATGCCGATGACGCCGCCCTTGTCGTTTTTTTCCTTCAAAGCGGCGGTGATCCGCTTATCCAGCTGCAGGGCACGGCCCAGGGCGCTCCAGTCGAACACGTCCCCGCCGATCTCCAGGCGGAAGCCGCTGCCCAGGCTCTTGTCCTCGACCAGCTCCAGCTCCACCTCGTCCGTCTGATAGCGGCGGCAGAGAAAGGCGCGGATACGCGCAAGGCGGCTCTCGTCCGGGGCCTTGACGCAGCGCAGAACAGCCCGCAGGGCCTCAGAGCCGCGCTCTTTTCCGCCGTTACTCATGCCGCTCCTCCGTCCGGGCCAGGAACTCATCGTACAGCTCGTTCTCGTCCCCATCCGGGGAAAGGACCAGCTTCGCCGCTGCGTTGACCACCATCTGGGCGATCTCCGTCTGGGCCTGGTCGATGATCTCTTCCTTGCTGCGCTCGCCCTCCTCCTTCGCGGTGCGGACGATGCCCTCAGCCTTGCGCTCGGCCTCGTTTACCAGGCGCTCATATTCTCCGGTGGCCTTCTGGCGGGTCTCCAGCAGAATTTCCTTCTTCTCCCGCTCCAAAGCCTCCAACTGCTCCTTATGGGCAGCCTCCATGGCCTCGGCGTTGGCCTTGGCCTCCGCCGCGTCGTTCAAAGACTGGTCAACCAGCTTCTGCCGCTCCTCCAGGATCTTATGTACACGCTTGAAGAGGACGAAGCGCAGGACGACCACCAGGATCACTAAATTGATAATCGTAAACAGAAGATTGATGTCGATCCTCAGCATCCTTCTTCGCCTGCCTTTCCTTTTACTTCAGCGTCAGGATCATCAAAAGGGCGATAACAAAGCCGTAAACAGCCGTCGCCTCCGCCAGGGCGCCGCCCAGGATCAGCAGGGTCATGATCTTGCTGCTGGCCTCGGGCTGACGGGCCACTGCCTCCACAGCAGCCTTCGTAGCGATTCCGATACCGATACCGGCGCCGATGCCGGTGAACACGGCGATAGCCGCGCCAATAGCCAAAAGGGACATAATGCACACTCCTTCTTTATTCAATCGCTTCGCTGATATACTTACTGGTTAAGAATACGAATACATAAGCCTGCAGCAATCCATCGAAAATATCGAAGTACAGGCTCAGAGCCGTGGGGAGAATGACGGGCACGACGCCCTTGATGAGCTCCATGATGATGAAAGCGCCGAGCACATTGCCGAACAGACGCATACACAGGCTCAAAGGCCGGGTGATCAAGTCCAGGATATTGAAAGGGGTCACAATGGCGATGGGCTTCGTAAAGCCCTTCAGCCACCCTCCAATGTGCTTTTCCCGGATGGCCGCGATCTGCACCACGACGATGCTCATAAAGGCCAGGGCAATGGTGACGTTCAAGTCCTTCGTGGGGGGCTTGAAGCCGAAGATGCCGATGATGTTCGACAGACCGATATAGAGCATGATGGTGATCAGATAGGGCACGTAGGCCTTTCCGTGCTCGCCGATCATGTTGCCGACGAAATCCTCCAGCTTGATCACCGCCGTTTCCAGCGCCGCCTGGCGCTTGGAAATGCCCGTGATTTTGAGATTCCGCGTCATGAAAAGGCACAGAAGGATCAGCACCGCCATCACGATCCAGGTGACGACCACGCCCTCGTCCACGGCAATGGGGCCGACGGTGAACACCGTCTCCACCTCCATTTGCTTTACGATCTCCTCTGCCAGCTTATCCATAGGCAAAACACCTCGCTTCCCCGCCCGACTGCCGATAAAGCCGGGCATTATACTTATTAGATTTATTATAGCACTACTTTTTCCTTTTGTCTCACTTTTTTCTGTGCTTTTTTAATTTTTTCTCATTTGAGCCAATATGCGCCTGATCCCACCGAGCGTGTTGTCTATTTCCTTAGATTGACAGTTGTACAATGAACGGTTATAATGCAAAACAGAATCGGCGGGCAAATCACCGCCGCTGAGAGAGGAACCACTCCGCATGAAGCTCTACGCCGCCCCCATGGAGGGCATCACCAATTGGGTTTATCGCCGCCTGCGGGAAAAATATTTCCCCGGGGCCGATAAGGTCTTCGCCCCCTTCATCTCCCCCACCCCGGACCGCAGGCTGACCCCTCGGGAGCTGGACGCCCTCGCTACGGCGCACAATGAGGGAGTGCCGCTGGTGCCCCAGCTCCTTGTGAACGCGGCGGAGCCCTTTCTATGGGCCGCGGAGGAGCTGTCCGCCATGGGCTACGGAGAGATCAATCTGAATCTGGGCTGCCCTTCCCGCACCGTCACGGCCAAGGGCAAGGGGGCAGGAGCCCTGGACGACCCGGCTAAGCTGGACCCGCTGCTGGACGGTATCTTTTCCGCCGTAAAAGTCCCCGTATCCGTCAAGACCCGCATGGGCGTCGCCCACTATGAGGAATTCGCCGAGCTGGCGGCGGTCTACGCCAAATACCCCATTGCGGAGCTGACCGTACACGCCCGGCTGCTGGAGGATCAGTACCGCCTCCCCGCCGCCCCAGCGGAGCTGGCGCGGTACGCGGAGCGGGTCACCGCCCCTCTCTGCTACAATGGCGACGTGTTTTCCCCCGCAGACCTGGAGCGCATCGGCACGCTGCTGCCCTCCGCGGAAGCCGTGATGCTGGGTCGGGGCCTGATCGCGGACCCCGGATTGATCGAGAGGCTCCGGGGCGGGACGCCGGGGCAGGAGTGCTACACAGCCTTTCACGATGAGCTGATGGAAAGCTACCGCTCTCTCGGTTGGAGCGAACGGGCCATTCTATGCCACATGAAGGAGCTGTGGGTCTATATGGGCCCCCGGTATCGGGACAGTGAAAAATGCCTCAAGCGCATCAAAAAAGCCCAACGGCTGTCGGAATACGCCGAGGCCGCGGGCGAATTGTTCCGCCACGAAACGGCGGAGGAAGGGTGATCGTGTATGAAACAGCTGATCTTTATCTCCGGCCCTATGGGAGCGGGAAAAACCACCGCGGCCCGTGGGCTGCTGGACGCCCTGCCCCACAGCGTCATGCTGGATGGGGACTGGTGCTGGGAGCAGGGAAACCACTGGGATTACTGCGAAGACAACAAGGCCATGGTGATGGACAATATCGTCACCCTGCTGGGTCGCTTCCTGGATAATCCACATTTTGAAACAGTCATTTTCTCCTGGGTGATGCAGCTGTCTGAGATCAAGGAGGAGCTGCTGCAGCGGCTGGGAGAGGAACACGATTTTGAGCTGTACGAGATCACGCTGACAGCGGACGCGGACACCCTGCGCGGCCGCATCCTCGCGGGCGGCAGAACAGAGGCCGACGCGGAGAG
>CAMVOG010000203.1 GCA_947169005.1 uncultured Clostridia bacterium
GCCCAGCTCGTCGTTGACGGCGATGCGGATCGCCTGAAAGCTGCGCTTGGCGGGGTGCTGCTTCTCCCGCAGGGCCGCCGCGGGCATGGACGAGCGGATAAGCTCCACCAGCTCCAGCGTCGTTTCCACGGGGCGCTCCGCCCGGCGGCGGACGATCTTCCCCGCAATGCGGGCGGCGTAGCGCTCCTCCCCGTAATCCCGCAGGATGCGGGTGAGCTCCGCCTCGCTCCATTCGTTCACCACGTCCCGGGCCGTCAGCGGCGCGGCACGGTCCATGCGCATATCCAGCGGCGCGTCCTCCATATAAGAGAAGCCGCGCTCCGCGTCGTCCAGTTGCGGGGAGGAAACCCCAAGGTCAAAGAGCATGCCGTCCGCTCCGGGGAGCTCCAGCTCCTCCAGGATCTCGGCGACCCGCTCGAAATTGCTTTTTACAAAGCGGACCCGGTCTGCGTAAGGGGCCAGCCGCTCGGCCGCGTGGTCCAGGGCGTTCTGATCCCGGTCCACCGCCAGCAGCAGGCCCGTGGTCAGCCGCCTGGCGATTTCCAGGGAATGCCCCCCGGCCCCCAGGGTCCCGTCCACGTAAATGCCATCGGGCTTGATGGCCAGGGCCTCGATGCTCTCGTTCAGCAAAACGGAGCTGTGATGAAAGGCCCCGCTCATATGGGCAGATTCTCCCAGATGGCCGCGATCTTCTCGGGCGTGAACATCTCTTCCTCATAGGCGGCGTAGGCGTCACGGTCCCAGATCTCGGCATGGTCGGAGAAGCCGATGATGGTCACGCTTTTCGTGATCCCGACCCGCTCCCGCAGCTTGGCGGGGATGAGGATACGGCCCTGGCTGTCCACCTCGCAGTCCTGGGTGTTGGCGAAGAAGACGCGCATGATGTCCTTTTCCTTCCGGGTCATTTCGTTGACCTTCTCCTGCAGCCGCTTCCACTCCTTATCGGAGTACACGTCGATATACTTGAAGTTGGAAATGGTAACGTGGCAAAGCTCGTCCATTTCCCGGCGGATCGGCGCGGGGAGGATGAGCCGCCCCTTGGCATCCAGATTATGCTCGTATTGACCTGTCATCGCTCCTCACCGCCCTTTCACGAGGGATGGTGCCCCACTTGGGAACACCTCACACCACTTCCCTCCACTTTTCTATTATTATAAGATATTCCAGGCCAAGATGCAAGAGCGAATTCTGCTTTTTTCATTGCAAAATTCATATTTTTTTGTTCGCTTCTTTCCGTCAGGCGCAGCCTTGAAAAAATGGTGGAAATCCGCCGCACAATGTGGTATGATGCGAAGAGACTATGAAACGCGAGGATCAAGCTATGCGTATGCGTAAAAAGAAGAATCTGCCCCAGCGGATGGAGAGGGCCTCCTCCGTTCTGATTCCGGAGCCTGAGGCCTGCCGGGGACGCTGGCGCGAGAGCTTCCCCGGCTACGCGCGGCTCTTTGCCGAGCTGGGCTGCGGCAAGGGCAGCTTCACGGCGGGCACCGCCCAGGCGGAGAAGGACGCCTTTCTGGTGGCGCTGGAGCGGGTGCCGGACGCCATGATCATGGCCATGGAAAAGGTGGTGGCGGCGGAGCTCGCCAACGTCCGCTTCATTGACACGGACGTGAACAAGCTCTCGGAGATCTTTGCCGAGGGGGAGCTGGACCGGATTTACATCAATTTCTGCGACCCCTGGCCCGGCAAGAAGCACGCCAAGCGCCGCCTCACCTCCCCCGACTTTTTGAAGCTCTACCTCACGGCCCTGCGCCCCGGCGGGCAGATCCATTTCAAGACGGACAACGCCCCGCTCTTTGCCTATTCCCTGGAAACGCTGGCCGCCGCGGGCTTCAAGCTGAGCGAGGTGACGGAGGACCTGCACGCGGAGGGGCCCCGGGGCGTGATGACCGATTACGAGCAGAAGTTTTACGCGGAGGGCAAGCCCATCTGCCGCTGCGTCGCCACGAAGGAGGAAGGCTGATGCGTCTCATTTCCTGGAACGTGAACGGACTGCGGGCCTGCGTGGGCAAGGGGACCTTTTCGGACTTTTTCTTCGGCATCGACGCGGACGTGTTCTGCCTGCAGGAAACGAAGCTGCAGCCGGGACAGATCGAGCTGGACACCCCCGGCTATGAGCAATACTGGTTTTCCGCCGAGAAGAAGGGCTACTCCGGCACGGCTCTGTTTACGAAGAAAACGCCGCTTTCCGTGGAGAAGGGCTTCGGCTTCCCGCAGTACGACTGCGAGGGCCGCTCCATCACCGCGGAGTTTGAGGATTTTTACCTGGTCACCTGCTACGTGCCCAATTCCCAGGACGGCTTGAAGCGGCTGGATTTCCGCCTGGACTGGGAGCGGGATTTCCGGCAGTATCTCATGGGGCTGGACGCCAAAAAGCCCGTGGTGATCTGCGGGGACATGAACGTGGCCCATGAGGAGATCGATTTGAAAAACCCGGACACGAACCACATGTCGGCGGGCTTTTCCGACGAGGAGCGCCGGGCCATGACGGAGCTTCTGGACGCCGGCTTTACGGACAGCTTCCGCTGGCTCTACCCCGAGCTCAGGGACGCCTACTCCTGGTGGAGCTACCGCACCGCCGCCCGGAGCCGGAACGTGGGCTGGCGCATCGACTACTTTCTGGTTTCCGACCGCCTGCGGGAAAAAATCTCCAAGGCTTACATCTGCGCGGAGATTCTGGGCTCCGACCACTGCCCCGTGGGGCTGGACCTCGTATGGTGAGGATAGGCGGGCTGGAGCTGGCCTCCCCCCTGCTGCTGGCCCCCATGGCAGGGGTGACGGACGCGGGCTTCCGCCTGGTCTGTCGGGAGCAGGGCGCGGCCCTGGCTACAACGGAAATGGTGAGCGCCAAGGCCCTGGTCTACCAGGACAGCAAGACGAAGACGCTTTTGGAGCGGGGGCCCGGGGACTATCCCCTGGCAGCCCAGATCTTCGGCTCCGAGCCGGAGACCATGGCTGAGGCCGCAAAAAAAGCCCACAGCCTCTGTGGCTGTGAGCTCATCGACATCAATATGGGCTGCCCCATGGGCAAGATCGTGAAGAACGGGGACGGCTCCGCCCTGATGCGCCAGCCGGAGCTGGCGGGCCGCATCATCCGGGCCGTGGCGGAGGCCTCCCCCGTCCCGGTAACGGTAAAGCTGCGCAAGGGCTGGGACAGTGGCAGCGTCAACGCCGTGGAGCTGGCTCAGATCGCCCAGGAAAACGGGGCCGCCGCCGTGACGATCCACGGCAGGACCCGGGCTCAGCTCTATTCCGGCCGGGCGGATTGGGATATCATCGCCCGGGTAAAGCAGGCGGTCTCCATTCCCGTGATCGCCAACGGCGACATTTTTGAGCCGGAGGACGCCCGCCGCATTTTAGAGCGGACGGGGGCCGACGGGGCCATGATCGGCCGGGGCTGCATGGGCGACCCCTGGCTGTTCTCCCGGGCGCTGGCAGCCCTGCGGGGCGAGGAGATCCCGCCCCGGCCTCCTCTGGCGGAGCGGGTAGACACGGCTGTGCGCCAGTTCCGGGTGAACGCCGCCATGAAGGGCGAGCACATCGCCTGTCTGGAGGCCCGCAAGCACTACGCCTGGTATCTGCGGGGGGTGCCCTACGCCTCCTACTTCAAGGCGAAGCTCGCCGGGCTGGAGACCATGGAGGACATCGAGCGCATTACCAGACAGATCAAGGAAGAACTGAGGTGAGAACTTGACCAGAGCAGAGGAAGCCGCCCTGATCGAAAGGGTCCTGGGCGGTGAAACGGACGCCTTTGAGCCCCTCGTCGTGGACAATCAGAGCCGTGTCTACCATCTCGCGCTGAAAATGTTATCTGACCCCGAGGACGCCTACGACGTTTCCCAGGAGGCCTTTCTCAAGGCCTTCACCTCCTTGAAGAGCTTTAAGGGAGAGAGCAGCTTCTCCTCCTGGCTGTACCGGATCACGGCCAATCTCTGCCTGGATCAGCTTCGCA
>CAMVOG010000204.1 GCA_947169005.1 uncultured Clostridia bacterium
AACGCGACCTTGCACAAACTCAATCGGCGGTCTCACATCATTGACAAACGTACAGGCGGCGCTGCTTTGCGGCTCCACCGGGGCTTGCATTCTTCCCGAGACTGTGCTATACTCAAAATAGCAACCATTTTCCCTATTATATTGTATTGGAGCTGATTTTCCTTTATGGACGACACAATACCGCGAAGTATTCTGATCCTGCGCTGCGCAGTGATCCTGCTTTTGGTGCTGCTGGGGGGCTTTTTCGCCGCCTCGGAGACCGCCTTTTCCTACTGCAACAAGGTGCGGCTGAAAAAACGCGCCGAGGAGGGGGACCGGCGGGCCGAGCGGGCGAATCGGGTGCTGGCCCGCTTTGACAAGGCCCTGTCCACCCTGCTCATCGGCACCAACGTCTGTTATGTGCTGGCCAATACCCTGGCGGCCGCCATGTTCATCCGCCTGCTGGGCGGCGTGGGCGCGGCGGTTTCCACGGCGGTGATGACGGTGCTGATCTTCATCCTGGCCGAGACCATCCCGAAGAATATCGCCCGGGTGAACAGCGATGAGGCCGCCTGCCTGCTGGCGGGGCCCATCAGCCTCTTCATGGTGCTGCTCACGCCCGTTTCCGCCGTCTTTTCAGGCCTGGCGAAGGTGGTCAAGGCCCTGCTCCCCAAAAAGAAGGAGCTGCCCAGCATCACCGAGGACGAGTTTCAGACCCTGGTGGAGAACATTGAGGACGAGGGCCTGCTTCGCCCGGAGGAGAGCGAGCTGATCCAGTCCGCCATCGAGTTTTCGGACATTGTGGCCCGGGACGTGATGATGCCCCTGGAAAAAATGGTGGGCCTGGAGATCGGGGCCTCCGCCGAAGAGCTCAAGGCCCTGGTGCTGGAGGAAAAGTATTCCCGCCTGCCCGTCTATGCCGGCACGCCGGACCGGGTGGTGGGCATCCTGCAAACCAGGGACTGCCTGGTGAGCATCCTCCGCGGTCGGGAGATCGACGTGAGCGCCGCCATGCTGCTGCCCTGCTTCGTGGGGCCCGATACCCCCGTGGACGAGCTCTTCCAGATCCTCAGCCAGCGGCGGGTCCATATGGCCATCGTCACCGGCGAGGACGGCACCGCCCTGGGCTTCCTCACCATGGAGGACATCATGGAAGAGCTGGTGGGCGAGATCTACGACGAGGACGACGTGGTGCAGCGCCCCTCCGGAAAGGAGGGGACCGCATGATCGCCATTTATATCCTTATGGTCCTGCTGGTGCTCTGCTCCGCCTTCTTCTCCAGCTCTGAGATCGCCTTCGCCACCATGAACAAGCTGCGCATGGAGAAGGCCGCCGAGGAGGGGGACCGCCGTTCAAAGCTGGCCCTGGCCGTCAGCGGGGATTTCCCCCGCTTCCTCTCCACGATCCTGGTGGGCAACGAGCTGGTGAACAGCGCCTTTTCCGCCTGCGTCACCATGACGCTCATGGAGCTTGCCGTGCGCCATGAGGACGTATGGGCCCCCATCGTCTCCGCCGTGATCCTGCTGATTTTCGGCGAGACCATCCCCAAGATTTTAGGCACCGATTACGCCGACGGCCTCAGCCGCCGCTTCGCGCCCCTGCTGCGGGTCTGCATGTGGGTCTTCACCCCCGTGGTGGCCCTGGTCACGGCCCTGGTGGGGCGGCTGTCGAAGCTCTGGACCCCCGAGGAGACCGAGCCCGAGGTGACGGACGACGAGCTGGTGACCATTCTGGAGACCATCGAGGACGAGGGCGTCTTCACCGAGCGGGAGGGCGAGCTGATCCGCTCCGCCATCGAGTTTTCCGACGTGACCGCCCTGGATATATATACCCCCCGGGTGGACGTGTACGCCGTGGACCTGGACGACGATATCCGGGACATTCTGGCGGACGATGACCTTTTGAGCTATTCCCGCCTGCCCGCCTATCGGGAGAGCATCGACAACATCGTGGGCATTCTCTCCACAAAGAAGCTCATCAAGGCAGCCATCACCCAGCCCGTGGAGGAAATCCGCCTGGAGGAGCTGCTCACCGAGGCCATTTTCGTCCATAAGACCCGCAATATTTCCTCCATTCTGATGGAGTTCAAGAAAAAACAATGTCAGATGGCCGTGGTGGCCGACGAGTACGGCGGCACCCTGGGCATCCTCACCCTGGAGGATATTCTGGAGGAGATCGTCGGGGAAATTTTCGACGAGACCGACGAGGTGGAGCTGGACGTGGTCCCCTCCGGGGAGGACGGTTACATCGTGGACGGCGGCACCACCATCGACGATTTCTTTGAGTCGGTGGATTACCACCCGCCCGAGGATTTTGAAACGGAGTACGACACCATGGGCGGCTGGGCCATCGAGCGCCTGGACCGCTTCCCCGTGGCGGGGGACCACTTCGTCTACGATATCTTCGACGTAACGGTCCTGGAGGCCGAGGCCATGCGTGTGGACAAGCTGCGCGTGAAGGTCATGAAAAAGGAAGAGGAAGAATAAGAAGCGCCCCACAGCTTTCGCTGTGGGGCGAGGCTTTTGAAAAGATAAAAGATAAAAGATAAGAGATAAAAGATAAGAGATAAGGGATATTAGCCGCTAAAAAGGTTGACAATATCTGTCGTGTCCTGTATGAAACAGGCAACCCGGAGCGATCCGGGCCACCCGAAAGGGGCAGAAGGTACCAAAGCAACGGTGAAAGTGGCTGGCTATCATCTCCGAAAGGAGGTGAAGTCTTATGCGTATTACTCTTCATGTCGGACCCTTCACGGTCACAGTCATGATCCGTAGGACACATAAGAAAAACCGCCACTCGGCCAAGTGACGGTTTTTTCTGAGCTGAAAAGCTCATACAATAAACCCTAACGAAGCCAGCCGCTTGTTGCGGTGCCTTCTGTTTATGATTATAGCGCTCCTCGGAGTTTTGTCAAGAGCGGGAGCGTCAAGAAAGCCTATTGCATTTCCCTTGTTGATTTGCTAATATATTTTGCGATAGGATACAATATAATATGTGGTCACGGGAAAAGGGGGCTACCTGCGGCATGAAAAAGGACAGTATGGCGGCGGAGATCCGCCGGGGCATGAAGGGGGTCATCCGGGAAAAGGGCTTCGGCTTTTGGTTCCGGGAGGTCTTCTGGTATCATTATGGCAAGCTGAGCCTGGTGCTGCTGGCGGTGCTGGTGGTGGTGATCCTGCTGATCGTGGAGAGCGCCCACAAGGAGCGCTATGATTTCAGCATGGTGCTGGCGGCGGACGCCCGCATGACCTACGCCTTCGCGGAGGAGCTGGAGGGCGTGGTGCAGAACGCGGTGGGGGATCTGAACGGGGACGGGAAGATCCAGATCAACCTGCAGATCATCGACCTGGGGGACCCGGAGCATCTGGAGGCCAACCAGAATCTGCTGCAGGTGGCCTTCGCCCAGGCGGAGAACGCCCTGTGGATCATGGACGAGCACTACTCCGCCATCTACTGCCAGCGGGAGTATTTCGACCCCGCCGCCAACTATGGCTTTACGCCGGACGAGAGCTACGACCGGCGGATCAGCCTGGCGGACGCCCCCTTGATCCAACGGCTGGAATCCTATATCCCCAACGACGTGACGCTCTACGCCTCCATCTGCGACTGGACCGTGGACGGCAAGGGCAAGAAGGAATGGACGGAGGCCGCGGTCCGGGCCCTGACGGCCATTTTGGACGCGGAGTAAGGCCGCAAGGCGGCAGTGAAGAGTGGCTGACGCAGCGTTAAGAGCGCCTGCGGCGCGTTAAGAGCGGCTTGCGCCGCGTTTACAGTGATGATGCCGCTGCGCGGCAGTTATGGAGTTTAAGTATTGGGAAAACGAGCGCGCAGCGCTCTCATAACTCGTGCGAAGCACGATCATAACTGTAAACTTTAAACTGCAAATGAGTGGGGGGCCGACGATGGAAGAGATCACGAGCAGAAAGAATCCCCTGATCCAGCATTTGAAGCGCCTGGGGGCGGAGCGGAAGG
>CAMVOG010000205.1 GCA_947169005.1 uncultured Clostridia bacterium
GAGAAGCTCGGAGACGATGTCCTCCAGCGTGGGCAGACCCAGGCCCAGCTCCTCCGCCGCCTTGTCGCGGCCGTAGGCCTTCAGTTTATCCGGAAGGGAGGCAAGGCGGCCCGCCTTCACGTCCTCCTCCGTGAAGCCGGTGAGCTTCAGGAGCTTTTTCGCCGCCCGGTAGCTCTCGGGGTGGACGGCGGTGTTGTCCAGTACCTCTTCGCTCTCCGGCACGCGCAGGAAGCCCGCGCACTGCTCAAAGGCCTTGGGCCCCAGCTTGGGGACCTTTTTGAGCTGGGCCCGGCCCGTAAAGGGGCCGTTTTCTTCCCGCCAGGCCACCACGTTTTTCGCCGTGGCCGCCGTGAGCCCCGAGACCCGCCGCAGCAGGGAGGGGGAGGCGGTGTTTACGTCCACGCCCACGGCGTTCACGCAGTCCTCCACCACCGCGTCCAGGGCGGCGTCCAGCTCCTTCTCCGGCATGTCGTGCTGATACTGGCCCACGCCGATGGCCTTGGGCTCGATCTTCACCAGCTCCGCCAGGGGGTCCTGCAGGCGGCGGGCGATGGACACGGCGGAGCGGAGATTCACGTCAAACTGGGGGAACTCCTCCGCCCCCAGGGGGCTGGCGGAGTAGACCGAGGCCCCGGCCTCGGAAACGATCATGTAGCTGAGCCGGGCGCCCCGGGCGTTCTCCCGGGCGATAAGCTCCACGGCGGCCTGCTCCGTCTCCCGGCTGGCGGTGCCGTTGCCGATGGCGATATGCTCCACCCCGTGCCGCCGCACCAGGGCGGAGAGAGTGTCCAGCCCCTGCTGCCGCTGGCGCTCGCTCTGGGTCAGATAGACCACCGCCGTGTCCAGCACCTTGCCTGTGCCGTCCACCACGGCCACCTTGCAGCCCATGCGATAGCCGGGGTCCAGGCCCATGGTGACGCGGCCCTTCACCGGGGGCTGCATCAGCAGAGGCTTTAAGTTCAGCGCGAACTGGCGGATGGCCCCGGCGTCGGCCCGCTCCGTCAGCGCCGAGCGGGTCTCCCGCTCCAGGGAGGGGAGAAGCAGCCGGTCCCAGGCGTCCTCAGCCGCGGCCTTCACGAAGGCCGCTGAGCGGGCCCCGGGCATGACCACGGCCCGGAAAAGCGCCTGCAGGGCGGCGGCCCGGTCCAGCTCCAGCGTGACCCGCAGGGCCTTCTCCTTCTCGCCTCGGTTGAGGGCCAGGATCTGGTGGTCCTGCAGGCGGCCAACGCTCTGCCGGAAGTCATAGTAGAGGCTGTAGACCGTGTCCTCCTCCGTGGCGGCCTCAGAGCGCAGACTGCCGGAGCGGTCGATGAGGGCCCGCAGGCTCTTGCGCAGGGCCGCGTCGTCGCTGATCCATTCGGCCACGATGTCCGAGGCTCCCTGCAGGGCCTCCTCCGTCGTGGCGACGCCCTTTTCCGCGTCCACGTACCTGGCCGCCTCGGTCAAGGGGTCCGGGCAGTCACGCTTCTGGGCAAAGAGCAGGGCGGCCAGGGGCTCCAGCCCCTTCTCCCGGGCGACGGTGGCCCGGGTGCGGCGCTTCTGCTTGTAGGGGCGGTATAGGTCCTCCAGCTCCGCCAGGGTGGGGGCCCGGTCAAGGGCTTCCCGAAGCTCCTCCGTCAGCTTGCCCTGGCCCTCGATGGCGGCCAGAATGGTCTCTCGCCGCTCCTCCAGTCCCCGCAGGTATTTCAGCCGCGTTTCCAGGTTCCGCAGGGCCGTGTCGTCCATGGCCCCGTGCAGCTCCTTCCGGTAGCGGGCGATAAAGGGGATCGTGTTCCCCTCGTCCAGCAGCCGCACCACGTTTTCGATATGCTCCCGGCTCTCGCCCAGCTCCTCCGCCAGAAGTCCGATGATCTCCGCCATACGCGCATCCTCCGTTTTCCTTGATCTGCATCTCATTATATCACGCTGCCGGGAGCGTCACAAGTGCCTTTACCCAAAAATCCTTTTCACATTTGTGCAAATTGCCCTATTTCATCCCCCGACGACTGGGGTTATAATAAGGACAATAAACAAATAAGCAGTATACATTGACGAAAAAGGAGGCAATACCATGGGAACCTGGCATGAATATCTGCAAAGCGAGGGGACGCCCCCCACATGGCCCTATCCGATCAAATTCGGCGAGGAAGAGGTGGTCGAAACCGACGTGCTGGTGCTTGGCGGCGGCATCGCGGGCTGCTGGGCGGCCATCAGCGCGGCCCGCACCGGGGCGAAGGTCGTCCTCTTTGAAAAAGGCGACGTGAAGCGCTCCGGCTCCGGCGGGCCCGGCTGCGACCACTGGTGCAACGTCCCCGGCAACCCCCTGGCCCGCATGAGCCCCGACGAGTGGGCCATCAAGGAGATGGAGAGCCTGGGCGACTACAGCAACGGCATCGGCATCCAGATCCAGTGCCGCGAGGACTGGGACACCCTGCTGGAAATGGAGCAGATGGGCGGCAAGATCCGCGATACGGACGATGAATTCGTGGGGGCCGAGGGCCGCGACGAGGCCACGAAGCTCATGATCTCCCCCCGCTACGGGCGCAACGCCAGCTTCGCGGCCCTGCCCGGCTGGGACGACCCCAACTGCAACCCGCCCGAGAAGCGCTACAACATGACCATCCGCATCTGGGGCTCCACCTTCAAGCCCGCGCTGAAAAAGGAATGTCTGCGCCTGGGCGTGAAGATCTATGACCGCGTCATGGCCACGAGCCTTTTGAACGAGGGCGGCAGGCAGGGGGCCCGCGTGGTGGGCGGCACGGGCATCAACGCCCGCACCGGCGAGTTCATCATCGTCAAGGCCAAGGCCACCATCATCTGCACGGCGGGCTCCGGCCACCTGTGGACCATGGACATGGAGCACGGCGGCTATTCCACCATGTTCTCCCGCAATGAGAACGGCGACGGCACCGTTATGGCCTGGCGGGCCGGTGCGGCGGTGACGATGCTGGAGCGCAGCTCCCCCTACGGCATCGCGGGCGGCCTCAAGCACAAGTGGTACACCGGCGGCGGCGACGCCAGCTATGAGAACATCCCCCTGGTGGACGCCAAGGGGCAGCGCCTCCCCCTGCCCACCCAGGGCTGGGCCGACGCGGGCGCCGTCCCCACAAGCCCCCGGCTCAACGCGGAGATGGTGGAGGGTATCCGCAGCGGCAAGTATGAGCTGCCCTTCTTCGCGGACTTTGCGGGCATCAAGCCCATCGAGAGCAAGGCCACCTGGAATCTGATGCTGACGGAGGAGTCCACCACCAAGGTCATGGTGAAGACCATGTCCGAGGGCGGCTTTGACCCCACCAAGGACCAGATCATGAACTATACGTATATGGAGATGCAGTCTCCTCCCCAGCATCGGGAAGCGGCCAGGGGCGGCGGCATCCTCATTGACTGGGATCTGAAGAGCAGCCTGGACGGCCTTTACGCCGCGGGCAGCTCCCTGTTCTCTCCCGAGGATCACAGCTTTGCCGCCTCCACCGGGCGCTACGCGGGCCGCAAGGCCGCCGCCTACGCCCTGAAGACGGAGCAGGGCGCGGTGAGCCGGGAGCAGATCGACAAGGAGAAGGAGCGGGTCCTGGCCCCCACGAAGCGCACGGGCGGCATCGAGTGGAAGGAGCTGCACAACGGCCTTTCCCGCGTGATGCAGTATTACGTCAGCGAATACAAGACCGAGCGGCTCTTTGACCTGGCCCTGGAGGAGATCGCCCGCATCGAGGAGAACGCGGTGCCTCAGCTTTACGCCCTGGACCCCCATAAGCTCATGCGGTCCATCGAGGACCTGGGCCTCATCGAGTTCGCCAAGATCGTTATCAACGCCATGAAGGAGCGTCGGCTCACCAGCCCCGCCCTGGGCGTGGAGCGCATCGACTATCCCGAGAGCGATCCGGAGGAGCTGAAGAATTACCTCGTTATGAAGCAGGTGGACGGCGAAGTCAAGTTCGAGCGGCTGCCCATCCGCTACTGGGGCAACATGA
>CAMVOG010000206.1 GCA_947169005.1 uncultured Clostridia bacterium
ATGTTGAAACTGTAACGGCCAATCAGAATGTAAATCTTGCTACCGGTCTTGCCGATGATCTGATAGGTTTCGTGGCCTTTCCCGGCCAGGATGATCACGTCGTCCTTCTGCCCGTGGTCGATGGCGAAGCGAATGGCCTCCCGCCGGTCCGGGATCACGGTATAGGGCACGCTCGTCCCCTCCAGACCCGTGAGGATCTCCGCGATGATGGCCTCCGGGTCCTCGGTGCGGGGGTTATCGGAGGTCACGATCAGATAGTCCGCCAGCCGCGCGGCGATGGCTGCCATTTTGGGGCGCTTGGTGCGGTCCCGGTCCCCGCCGCAGCCGAAAAGGATGCCCACCCGGCCCGGGGCCGTCTCCTTCACGGCCCGGAGGACGTTTTCGATGGCGTCCGGGGTATGGGCATAGTCGATCAGCACGGTAAAGTCCTTCCCCGGCGTGGGGACCACCTCCACCCGGCCCTTGACGCCGGAGCAGGTCCCCAGGGCCTCGGCGGACTCCGCCAGGTCAAAGCCCATAGCCAGCAGGGCCCCCAGGGCGGTCAGTGCGTTGTAAACGGAAAAGCGCCCGGGGATGTGCAGCGTCACGGGGACGCGCTCGCCCCCATAGAGGGCGGTAAAGCACACGCTGTCCGGGGCATAACGGATATCGGCGGCGGAGAGGGCCGCACCTCCCTCCCGGGCGGAAAAGTCCAGCAGACGGCAGGCGGCGTTCTTCGTCAGGCGCGGGGTCCAGGGATCGTCCGCGTTGACGACGCCCACCTTACAGTTCTGAAAGAGGATGGCCTTGGCGTCGCAGTAGGCTTCCATGGTCTTGTGGAAATCCAGGTGGTCCTGGGTCAGATTTGTGAAAACGCCCACCTCGTAGGGGATGCCCGCCACCCGCTCCAGATACAGGGAGTGGGAGGAGACCTCCATCACGGTGGCTGCGCAGCCCGCCTCCGCCATGGCGGCAAAAAGCTCTTGGAGCTCCCGGGACTCGGGGGTGGTGCGCTCGGTTTCCAGCTCCCGGCTGCCGATCATGTTGCGGTTGGTGCCCACAAGGCCCGCGCTTTTGCCGCTGAGTCGCTCATAGCACTCCTTGATGAGATTCGTCACCGTGGTCTTGCCGTTGGTACCCGTGACGCCGATCATGCGCAGCTTCTCCGCCGGGCGGCCGAAGAAGTTGGCGGAGGCCAGGGCAAGGCCCCGGCGGGTATCCGGGCAGAGGAGCCAAGGCCCCTCCCCCTCCGGCTCCGTCTCGCAGAGCACGGCGGCCGCGCCCTTTTCCAGTGCGGAGGCGATATAACGGTGTCCGTCCGTCTCGTAGCCCTTGACGGCCACGAAGAGGCTGCCCGGCGTCACCCGCCGGGAATCGTCCCACACGCCGGTGATGTCGATATTCAAATCTGTTTTCGCTTGTGTCAACGGGATGTCCCGCAGAATCTCAGATAGAAGCATGAACTGTGCCTCCCGCATCCATTATCTTTTATCTTTTATTTTCCCGTCCTATCCCCGGAAGCCTTCGCCGGCGACGGAGGAGTCGTTATCGATCAGCGTGACCTGGATGACGGAGCCATAGGCCACCTCGCTGCCCGCAGTAACGCCCTGGCCGGAAACCACGATATTCCAGGCCGTAGAGGGAGCCGCGCCAACGCTGCGGATAAAGAGGCCCTCCACCTCCAGCCGCGCCTTGGCCTGGGCGTAGCTCATGCCGTTCAGCGCCGGGACCTCCACAAGCGCGTCCGGCTTGCTTTCCCCGGCATAGAGGATCACGCTGGAGCCCGCCGCGATGGAAACGTTTGCCATAGGCGCCTGGTCCGTAACCGTATTGCCCTGGCCCACTACCCGGACGGAGAAGCCCTTGCCCTCCAGCTCCTCCCGGGCCTCGGCTACGCTGCGGCCCTTCACCGCGGGCACCTTCACATCGGCGCTGGCGGCCTCCTCGGAATCAAAGACCTGCTCGACGCCCAGGTAGGGCAGCACGTCCGACATGATGCGGCCCACGACGGGGGCCGCCATGCCGCCGCCGCTGATGTAGATGCCGCTGGAAAGGCTGGGGCTGTCCAGCACCACCAGCACCGCCACCTGGGGATCGTCCGCCGGGGCGAAGCCGATGAAGGAGACCCAATAGCTTTTGGTACCCGTCTGCACCTCGCGGGTGACGTTTTCGGCGGTACCGGTCTTGCCGGCCACACGATAGCCCGCCACATAGGCGTTTTTACCGGTGCCCTCCGGCGCGCCGACGACGCTTTCCAGAATGGCACAGACCCGCTTGGAGGTATCCTCGCTGATGACCTGGCGCACGACGGTGGGATCGTGGTTTTCCACCACGTTGCCCTCGCTGTCCAGCACCTTGGCCACGATATAGGGCTCCATCAGATACCCGCCGTTGGCCACGGCAGAAACAGCCGTAATGAGCTGGATGGGCGTGATATTGAAGGTCTGGCCGAAGGAAGCCGCCGCCAGCTGGGCAAAGTTCTGGGGATCCTCAAAGACGTCATGGCTCCACCATACGCCGTTGGATTCGCCGTAGAGATCTATGCCCGTTTTGTTGAAGAAGCCGAAGGCTTCGATGTAATCATAGAACTTTTTGGCCCCGATCCTCAGGCCCATGTTGACGAAAGCCACGTTGCAGGAATGCTGGGCCGCCTGGGCCAGGGTCTGGCTGCCGTGACCCGCGTGATTCCAGCAATACAAGGGATCGGTACGGCCCTTGACCTCCATATGGCCGCCGCAGAAGAAGGTATCGTTTTCGGAAATGACGCCCTCCTCCAGGCCCATGGCCAGGGTGATGATCTTGAAGGTAGAGCCCGGCTCATAGGTATCGGAGATCGGGCGATTGCGCCACTGCTTCAGCAAGGCCTCCGTGACCTTGGCGTTGTATTCCTCGTCGGGCAGCTCCATGGCGTTGATCTCCGCCAGCGTATCCTCGTTGAGGGCCTGGTAGTTGTTGGGGTCGTAGTTGGGCAGGCTGGTCATGCCCAGGATCGCCCCGGTCTTGACGTCCATGACGATACCCATGGCGCCGTTTTCAAGCTGGTAATCGTCGATGGCCTGGGACAGGTTCTTTTCCAGGTAATGCTGCACGTTGGAATCGATGGTCAGCACCAGGCTCTTGCCGTCGGTGGCGTCATAATAATTCTCGTAGCCGGTGTAAATGAGGTCCACGCCGTTTTCGGTGGTGACGCGGACGATGCGCCCGTTTTCGCCCTGGAGTTCTTCATCGTAAACGGCCTCGATACCCTCCAGGCCGTTGTTGTCCCGGCCCACAAAGCCGACGATCTGAGAGGCCAGGGAGCCGTTGGGATAATAGCGCTTGGAATCCGGCGAAACGTGAACGCTTTTGAGATCGTATTCGTTTTTCAGCTTGACGACCTGCTCGGAAAGCTCCGGCTCCACCTTGTAGGCCACAGTCTCATACCAGGACTCGGTGCGGTCCCACTTGTTCCAGATGGTGTCGTAGTCCACGTCCAGGATCTCGGAGAGGCGGGAGGTAATAAGGGCCTTTAGGTCCTGCTCCTCATACTTCACCAGCTCGGCGGGGCTGATAAAAATGGTACTGACGCCGGCGCTCATGGCCAGGATCTGCATATTGGAATCGTAAATGGTGCCCCGGGAGGCGGTCAGCGTGGTTTCACGAAGCTGCTGCTCCACGGCGGCGCTTTTGTATTTGTCCTGGTCCACGATCTGGATCTGGTAGAGTCTGCCGATCAGGACGGCAAAAGCAAGGACGCCGAACAGACCCATAAGGACTAACGTTCGGCGTACTATGCTCACGTTGGACGCTGGCATAGGGATGACTTTCTTCTCTTTTCTCACACGGCTCCCCCTCCCCTTGCAGTATACAGCTCCGTCAGTTGAAATATTCCGAGAGGGCCGTCACGAAATTGCGAAGCCAGGCCGTGAAGCCGGTTTCCCGATTCAGGATCACCGCCTGGTCCTCCGCCTGGTCGTTGAGATA